>NZ_CAWPRX010000076.1:0-12895 GCF_963890365.1 Tychonema sp. LEGE 07196
TTACCCCCCCCAACCCCCCCGCGATTTCGGGGGGGCTAAGACTTCATCCATAGCACATAGGTCAGAAAAATGGTATAACAAGTTATTAAAGTCAAATAGCCCTAGCTTGCCAAGAAGGCGATAAAAGCTTAAAATAGGGTCTTTTGAACAGAAAGTAGGGGGTATGCGAGCCGGTTCTCAGTCCGAACGATGGGACAACCAAATAGGCCCTAGGGGAATAGCATTTAAGCGATTTTGTGCGTAGTTTCTGAAGGTGGCAGGCAGAGGAGAGTATAAAAAAAAAACAGGATTATTTAAGTATTTGGGCCCAATTCCTACCATCGCTCTAACAGGGTACTTAATCCCTAATACCAATTTTTTATGAGGCTGCATAGAATCTGATCCCCCCTAACCCCCCTTAAGAAGGGGGGGACAAGATTCTTCTCAAAGTCCCCCTTCTTAAGGGGGATTTAGGGGGATCGGGATATATGCAACTTCATATTAAATTGGTATAAGACGGTTTCACAATTTTAGCAGCTCAAACTGCTATAAATTAACCTCGATTACATTTTTTCAAACTGACCAGATTAATTAGCTACTAATCGGCGGTACTTAAATGAACTTATTTAACGAAAATACATGGGGATCGATCGCCCCCGGTGCGATAAACTTAGAGCTCGAAGCTAAAACCGATGCCCCTTTTCCGATCGTCGGGATTGTGGCCTCTGCAGGAGGGTTGGAAGCATTCATCCAGTTGCTGATCCACTTACCCGCAGATACCGGCATGGCATTTGTGCTGATCCAGCACCTAGCGCCGGATCGCCACAGTTTGCTGGGCGAAATTCTCCGCAGAACCACGCAAATGCCCGTGGGCGAGGTGGAAGACGGCATCGCCGCAGAACCGAACCATGTCTACATCATTGCGCCGAATACCAAGCTGCTGCTGCAGGAAGGAAGGCTGAGACTGATGCCGAGGGAAAAGATTTTTGGCAAATATATGCCGGGAGATGCGTTTTTCGAGTCCTTAGCAGTCGATCGGGGAAACAAAGCCATCGCGGTAGTTTTATCGGGGGCCGATGGAGACGGCGCTCAGGGGCTCAACGCCATCAAAGCAGCCGGAGGCGTGACTTTTGCTCAATGCGAAGCAACCGCAAAATTTGACAGTATGCCCAGTACCGCCGTCGCTACAGGAAATGTCGATTTCATTCTGCCGCCGGAAGCAATTGCGCGGGAATTAGCAAATCTCAGCCGCCACGCCTTTATCGCCCTGCCGCTTCCGGTGGTTAACGCTGAGGAATTGCCCGAACCGGGATCGCCCCTGGCGACGATTTTTGCCCTGCTCAAATCGAGTACGGGCTTTGACTTCAGCAACTACAAACCGGCCACCCTGAACCGGCGAATGCAGCGGCGGATGCTGCTGTACAAGCTGGAACGATTGGCAGATTACGCTCAATATTTGCTGGATCATCCGGCGGAAGTCAGAGCTTTGTATGAAGAAATCCTGATCCACGTCACGAGTTTTTTCCGCGACTTAGAAGTTTTTCAACACTTAAAAGAACAAGTTTTTCCCACAATTACTAAAAATAAATCAACAGAGGCTCCGGTGCGGATTTGGGTGGCTGGATGTTCGACTGGTGAAGAAGTTTATTCGATCGCCATTTGCTTGTTAGAGTATTTGGGCGATCGGGATCTTTCGCTGCCGATCCAGATTTTTGCCACAGATATCAGCGAAGGGGCGATCGGCAAAGCTCGGTCTGGTTTCTACCCAGAAAACCAGATGTTAGGCGTTTCACCAGAACGCCGTGCTCGCTTCTTTGTCCCCCTAGAAACAGGCGGATATCGCATCAGCAAAGCAGTCCGCGAACTGTGCGTATTCGCCCGACAAAACTTAGGCATCGACCCGCCTTTTTCTAATCTCGATTTGATTAGCTGCCGCAATGTACTGATTTATTTAGCAGAACCTTTACAAAAACGAGTTTTATCGATTTTTCATTACAGTCTCAACCCAACAGGCTTCTTGATGCTAGGTACTTCCGAAAGTACGGGGAAATCTTCGGACTTATTTACTTTAGCCGACGGCCAGTCGAAAATTTATGCCAAAAAGTTAACTGCGACTCGTCCCCGACTGTCCTTTGCAACAAGTTTCTCTCCCCTCAACCAAATAGAAAATCCCCAGCGAATGAATCCCAATTTTGCTAACAGCTTTGACTTGCGACGCGAAACAGACCAATTGATTTTAAATCGCTGTGCTTTTGTGGGGGCCGTGGTCAACGACCAGATGGACATTGTGCAACTGCGGGGAGATACCAATCGCTATTTGAAATTAACACCCGGAACGCCGAGTTTAAATTTGTTTGCAATGGCGGTTTCAGGATTGTCTGTGGAACTTCGCACGGCAATTTATCAAGCGCAAACTCAGAACGTGACGGTGAAAAAAGAACGGGTGAGGCTGCAAGAGGGCGAATTCACGAATTTTGTTAATTTTGAGGTGATTCCGTTCCAACCTGCGATCGCTGAAGTGCGCTATTTTTTGATAGTTTTTGAAGAAGCTTTACCCCCACCGCTAGATCTGGCTGACGTAACTTTTGACAGCTTAGAACCAAGCGATTTGGAGCGGGAAATAGTGCGGCTCAGACAGGAACTGGCCACCGCCAACCAAGAAAAAACTGTGGCTCAATCGCACCTGCAAGCGGTGGTAGAGGAGCAAGAAAATCTCAATCAAGACTTGAGAGTTGCTAACGAAGAAATTATTTCGAGCAATGAAGAACTGCAAAGCATTAACGAAGAACTAGAAACTGCAAAGGAAGAAATTCAGGCGACTAATGAAGAACTGATTACCACTGTTGAGGAACTTCGCACTCGAAATCTAGATTTGCAGCAGGTTAATAACGATGTGACTAATTTGCTTGCAAGTATCAGTATTCCTATTTTAATGCTGGCAAACGATTTGCGGATTCGCAGCTTTACGCCGATGGCGCAGCGGCTGTTCAATCTAATTTCTACGGATGTCGGACGCCCGTTTAGCGACATCCGAGCCAATCTGGAAATTCCCAATTTAGAAGCGATGATTTGGGAGGTGCTCGATACTCTCAATACCAAAGAACAAGAAGTGCAAACTGCATCGGGATATTGGTACGCGCTCCGCATTCGTCCTTACCGCACAACGGAAAACCAGATTGAGGGTGTGGTGATGGTTTTGATCGATATTGACGCTCTCAAACGCAGTGCTGCAACGCTAGAAACAGCCCGCAACTATGCAGAAACAATTGTGGAAAGTGTGCCAACTCCTTTAATCGTGCTGGATGCTGGTTTCCGAGTGAATACCGCTAATCGATCGTTCTACGAAATGTTTAAAGTTTCATCTTCAGAAACCGCCCAAACTTGTTTGTTTGAAATTGCTGAGGGGCAGTGGAATATCTCGCAACTGCGAGGTATGTTGCAAGATATTCTGCTGAATAATGTGGAAGTTAAAAATTTTGAGGTGGAGCAGGTTTTTGAGCGGCTAGGGCCGAAAACTGTGCTGCTAAATGCTTGTAAAGTTGAGTCAGAAGAGAGGGTTTCGATGATTCTGCTGTCGGTGGAGGATATCACCGATCGCAAGCAGTTTGAGACAGAGCGATCGCAGTTATTGGAGCAGGAAAAGTTGGCCCGCCAACAAGCAGAAATTGCTAACAGAGCTAAGGATGAATTTCTGGCGAATCTCTCCCACGAGCTCCGCAATCCCCTGACTCCGATTCTGGCGTGGGCGCAACTGCTTCGCACCGGAAACTTGAGGGAAGCAGCCATCGATCGCGCCCTAGATGTGATCGAGCGCAGCGCTATGACGCAAGCTCAGTTAATCGAAGATATTATCGATATTTCGCGGATTACTAACGGTAAGCTTCAACTCAATATTAGTTCGATCGATCTGGCTTCTGTGGTGCAAGGGGCGATCGATGGGCTGCAATTATCAGCGGAAGCCAAAAACCTTGAAATTGTTTCGCAGTTGACTTCTGTAACTGTCTTGGGCGATGCCGATCGCTTGCAACAAGTTGTGTGGAATATCTTGTCTAATGCGATTAAGTTTACTCCGCCGGGGGGACGAGTGGAAGTTGCTTTACAGGCGATCGACGAGATCGCTCAAATTCAAGTCACCGACACGGGAAAAGGGATTGCGCCGGAGTTGTTGCCGCATATTTTCGATCGCTTCCGCCAAGGAGATTCTAGCACGACTAAGACAAATCAAGGTCTGGGATTGGGTTTGTCGATCGTCTACCATCTCGTCGAATTGCACGGGGGAAGGGTGCAAGCGGATAGTCAGGGGGAGAAAAAAGGAACTACAATAACTGTGAGATTGCCCCTGCGAGGCGAGGCTGAAGATATTGCACGGCTAAACGCTTTAGAGTCGGCTGCACTGTCAGAGCCTTTTAACACTTTAGGCGATCGTGTCCCTTCTTTAGAAAATTTGCAGGTTTTAGTTGTGGATGATGAAGCTGATACCCGCGAGCTCTTAAAATTTGTGCTCGAAAGCTACGGCGCGGAGGTATTGACGGCGGAATCTGTCAAAGTAGCGATGGCTGCTTTGACGGAAAATCCGGGCAGATATGACGTGCTGATTTCGGATTTGGGAATGCCCGAAGAAAACGGATATTCTTTAATTCGGCAAGTGCGAGCTCTGGCTGCTGCAGCCGGAGGAAAAATTCCGGCGGCGGCGCTGACTGCGTATGCGAGCGAGCAAGAGCGCGAAAGGGCGATCGCAGCGGGTTTTCAAACACATATTGCTAAGCCTGTGAAGCCTGTTCAAATAGCATTAATAGTGGCAAATTTAGCAGGAAGATTTTAAGCAATGTGGAATTTTGACTGATGATATTTTAGATAAAAATTAGCGGCTTCAACTCTTGTCCCCCCCTTAAGAAGGGGGGTTAGGGGGGATCTCCGGATCGAGAAAAGGAGAATTACGACCAAATACGGTTTACTTAATATATTTATGCCCCGGAGATCCCCCTCGCATTCCCCTTAAGAAGGGGAGTAGGGGTTGACTTTAAGAGCATTCTTGTTCCCCCTTTCTTAAGGGGGGTTAGGGGGGATCTCCGGATCGAGAAAAGGAGAATTACGACCAAATACGGTTTACTTAATATATTTATGCCCCGGAGATCCCCCTCGCATTTCCCTTAAGAAGGGGAGTAGGGGTTGACTTTAAGAGCATTCTTGTTCCCCCTTTCTTAAGGGGGGTTAGGGGGGATCTCCGGATCGACAGGAGGAGAATTATGACCAAATTAAACGACTCTAATTTCCACCTACCTTACAACCAAAAACTTATCCCAATCGCCCAGGAAATTCGGAAAAATCCAACTCCAGCCGAAAAAAAACTTTGGCAAAATTGTCTAAGAAATTTCCCTTTTCGAGTTTTGAGGCAGCGACCGATAGACAATTTTATTGTGGATTTTTATTGTGCTGCTTTAAGATTGGTAATTGAGGTAGATGGGGAAAGTCATTTTACGGAACAGGGGAAACAACATGATGCAGAAAGAACAGGGATTTTAGAGGGGTATGGACTCAAAGTTGTCAGGTTGACGAATGTTGATGTGTTGCAGTATTGTGAAGGAGTTTGTCAGGAGTTGTTGGCAGAGTGCGATCGTAATAGTTAGGGCCTAGATCCCCCCTAACCCCCCTTAAGAAGGGGGGGACAAGAGTATCATTGCGCTCAAAACAATTGCCAAAAACAGCACAACATGAGACAATACAAAAAAATATAGAAATTTCGGAGTTATGATTCTTGGTAAGTATTAAATGTCGAGACATTACCTTCTCAAATATTCAAGCCATAATCTTTGACAAAGACGGCACTCTAGAGGATTCTCAGGAGTTTTTGAGACTTTTGGGGCTTAAGCGAGCGCGCCTCGCAGATGCTCAAATTCCCGGCGTTGGAGAGCCTTTACAAATGGCTTTCGGCATCGAAAGCGGCAGCATTGACCCCACGGGTTTGCTAGCAGTGGGCAGTCGCAGAGAAAATGAGATTGTGGCGGCGGGATACATTGCGGAAACTGGCAGGGGATGGTTGGAATCTTTAACTATTGCGGGCCGCGCTTTTAATGAAGCGGACGAAATGTTTAAAAATGCGTCATCTTCTCCTATGTTTGTCGGCAGTTTGGAAGTGCTGAAAACTCTTTCGGAAGCTGGTTTAAAGCTGGGGATTTTGTCTGCTGCTACGACGGCGGCGGTGCAGAAATTTGTAAAAACCCATGAATTAAGCGATTGGATTCAGTTAGAAATGGGTGTGGATTCGACGGAACTTAATAAACCAAATCCGAGATTGTTTTTGCAAGCTTGCGAACAACTGGGAGTAAATCCCGCAGCGACTTTGATGGTGGGAGATTCAACGGGTGATATTCAGATGGGTCAGAATGCGGGGGCGGCTGGCTGTATCGGGATTTGTTGGGGAAATGCTTTGGCTAGTCATTTGGAAAAGGCTGATGTGGCGATCGCATCTTTGGATGAAATCATAATTGTAGCAGAGTAGGGAAACGGCATTGCCGTCTCCTCCAAATCAGGCCGATGGTAGGGAAACGGCATTGCCGTTTCCCTACAAACAACGCAAACCGAGAATTACGATATCCCTTTCAACGCCATCAAGTTCGGTGACTTGCGGCAGATATCCCCACTGCTGAAAGCCAAATTTCTCGAACAATCTTAAACTCGGCTGATTGTGGGCAAAAATCAGGCCTATCAGGTTTTTAAGTTGCAATTCGGGACTCCGCAGGATTGCCGATTGCAATAATTTTTGTCCAATTCCGCAGCGTTGGCGATCGGGCGAAACGTAGAGGCTAACTTCTGCTGTATGCTGATAGGCGGCGCGTCCGTAGAAAAGCTGAAAACTCAGCCACCCCACAATATTTTGTTCGGATTCCATTACCCAAATCGGCCAGGTATTGGGAGAATGTTCTCTGTACCACGCGAGGCGATTTTCTACTGAGACTGGTTCTAAATCTGCTGTGGACATTCTGCCCGGTATTGCTGCGTTATATATTTGAACAATTGCTGGTAAATCGCTTTCTACTGCGGATCTGATTTTCATGGTTTGGTTGACTGTTATTTGTTATTTGTTATTTTTTATTTTTTATTTGTTATAACATTTTTCTTTCATATGTGGTATGGATGAATTCTTAGCCCCCCCCAAAGCATCGGGGGGGTTGGGGGGGTAATATATAGCGCTACTTTATGAAATTAATATTAGTTGTTAGTTTTTGTTTGTTATTGGTTAGCTGTTAGTTGTTAGCTGTTAAATAACCACTAACTAATAACCAATAACCAATAACTAATAACCAATAACCAATAACAACTAACCAATAACAACTAACAGTCAACTACTGTACAATTGCATGATATCGCTAACTGCCATCCGCGAATTTGCTCCTAAATTCAGCGGTGATGCGTGTCCTCGCTGCAAGTGTTCTGCTGCGGCACAGCCGATCATTGCTGCGTTGTCCGTACAATATTTTAATGGGGGAAACAATACTCGCAAGTTGTGTTTGGTTGCTGCTGTTTGTAAGTGTTTTCGCAGTCCGCTGTTTGCTGCAACTCCGCCGCCTACTACTATAGTGCTGAGCCCGAAATCTAGCGCGCAGCCGATCGCTCTTTTTGTTAAACTCTTAGCTACTGTTTCCTGAAAACTCGCCGCAATATCATTAATTGTAGAGTCAGCTAAAATGCCTTCGCCACCGGTATTAATATCTTGTTTTTTAAGTTTCTGCACTAATTGCAAAACTGCTGTTTTCAACCCGCTAAAGCTACTATCGTAGGGATGGTAGCCGCCTCCCGGCATCGAAATTCTGCCTTCTGGTAGGGGGTATGCTTGGGGATTGCCAAGGGCTGCTAATTGGTCAATTACCGGCCCGCCTGGATATCCTAGCTGCAAGAGTCGGGCGACTTTATCAAAAGCTTCACCGGCCGCATCGTCGCGTGTTTGTCCTACTGTTTCGTAAACGCCACAATCTTTGACGTAAATCAAGCTGGTGTGTCCCCCGGAAACTAACAAGCACAAAAATGGCGGCTGCAAGTCGGGTTCGGTAAGGTAAGAAGCGTAGATGTGTCCTTCGAGGTGGTGGACACCTAAAAAAGGTTTTTGGTGGACTATTGCTAAGGTTTTGGCTGCTGTGAGCCCGACTAACAATGCACCTACTAAACCGGGTGCACAAGTGGCTGCAATGCCGTCAATTTCTGACCAACTCAGGTTGGCTTCACTCAAACACTGGGCAATTACCTGATTTAGCATTTCTAGGTGACTGCGCGAAGCTACTTCGGGCACTACTCCACCATACTGCTGGTGGATTTTAATTTGTGATGCTACAACATTGCTGCAAACTTGACGATTCTTAACAATTGCTGCTGCTGTTTCGTCACAACTTGTTTCGATCGCGAAAATGGTTGCCATTAACTGGTAATTTTATTTGATAGGTTAGCTATTGCTAGCTTAACTAATTCGGCGCAACTCCCCCGCTATACTTGTACTCAGGTTATAGCTCCTAGGAGCATCTGCCTCTCCTGTGGACAGATGCGGGCGATCGAGAAGTGATGCAAGCTGTGAAATATCTTTGCGGTATTGCTAGCTCTCACGCTGACTGATAAAATGCGAATCCCTGATTGTATTGGGTTTTCCCGCATCAATGATGGAGATTTTACACTCTCAGCAAGTGCGGTAATCTAGATTCGCGATCGGCAAGTTGAAATGCTTGTAAAAAAACTTATTGTTTTGTAACAAAGGGAAACAATTTCATGCGACGATTGTTTGCTGCAATTTTAGTGGTTAGTCTGTGGTTCAGTTTTGCTCCAGTTGCTTCGGCTTACAATTTAGTGCCGTGCAAAGACTCTCCCGCATTCCAAGAACTTGCTAAAAATGCGCGTTCTACAAATGGCGACCCAGCATCTGCTAAAGCGCGATTCGAGCGTTATTCTGCCGAGATGTGCGGCCCGGAAGGATACCCGCACTTAATCGTAGACGGCAATTTGAGTTTCGCTGGCGACTTTTTGATTCCCAGCGTCCTGTTCTTGTATATTGCTGGTTGGATTGGTTGGGTGGGCCGCGCTTACCTGCAAGCAGCCAAAAAATCATCAACTCCCGAGGAAAAAGAGATTATTATCGACGTTCCTTTGGCAATTAGCTGTATGCTGAGCGGTGTTTTGTGGCCTCTGGCGGCTGTCAAAGAAATCACCACCGGTGAAATGTTTGCTAAGGACGACGAAATTACTGTTTCCCCCCGCTAAAATTGGGAAATGGATCGGCGCTAATAGCTAGTAGTTAACCAATTGCACTGCAAATTAGCGCAATTAGCGGTAGACCGACAATTACCACCTGTCTCAAATTTTCAGGAGCAGAATTCATGCAATATTTTGTCAAGTTTCTTTCGACAGCACCAGTATTGGCCATCCTCTGGATCTCAATTCAAGCTGCGGGTTTGATTGAATTTAACCGCTTTTTCCCAGACTTGCTTTTCCATCCGCTACCGTAAGATTTGAGCGAAATTAGGTCGCAAAATCCAGTAAAAAAGTTGAGAGTTTTGAGTTTTGAGTGATGAATTAAAGGTTGATTGAAAACTCAAAAATCAAAACTCTCAAACTCTATAGCCTTTATCAGAAATATGAGGTGGGCATGGGTGGGCGCAGGGCATGGGGCAAAGAGGGCATCGGGCATCGGCATTGGTTATTTGTATGGCCTCACCAATAACAACTAACAACTAACAACTGACAACTGACAACTGACAACTGACTAATGACTAATATTGTGAATCGATGAAGTCTTATCTCGCCGCAGCAATTCAAATGACTAGCTTGCCTGACCTGCAAAAAAATTTGGTACAGGCAGAGGAATTAATCGACCTGGCAGTGCGTCGGGGTGCGGAATTAATTTCCTTACCAGAAAATTTTTGCTTTATGGGAGAAGAAGAGGATAAAATTGCTCAAGCAGAGGATCTCGGACTCCAAAGCGAAAAATTCCTCAAAACTATGGCCCTGCGCTTCCAGGTAACGATTCTGGGCGGCGGGTTTCCGGTGCCGACCGAGAGCGGGAAGGTATACAATACTTGTTTGCTGGTAGACCCAAACGGCAAGGAGTTGGCAAGGTACAAAAAAGTACATTTATTTGATGTGAATGTACCAGACGGCATTACTTACAGGGAATCAAACACGGTGAAAGCTGGTGAAGATTGGCCGCAGGTTTATGTGTCGCCGGAGTTGGGGACGCTGGGACTTTCTGTGTGCTATGACGTGCGGTTCCCGGAAATGTACAGGTATTTGTCGCACAAGGGTGCTGATGTTTTGTTCGTGCCGGCCGCTTTTACGGCTTACACGGGTAAGGATCACTGGAAGGTTTTGCTGCAAGCTAGGGCGATCGAAAATACTTGTTACGCGATCGCCCCGGCACAGACTGGACGCCACTACGGCCGCCGTCAAACTCACGGTCACGCGATGATTGTAGACCCTTGGGGTGTGGTTTTGGCGGACGCGGGAGAAGAACCGGGTGTGGCGATTGCAGAAATTAATCCCGATCGGCTAGAACAAGTCCGCCGACAAATGCCATCGCTGCAACACCGGGTTTTTCTTTAAAGGATTTTTGAGACCAATTGGTCTCAAAATTTCGGTTTCCGTCAGGGAAAAAGCCTAAATAATTTTGAGCCAAACATATTGTTTAATGAAGGTTCAATGACCGTGCAGTTCTGCTAAAAGGAGAATTGGCGAAAGTAGAATTGCACGAAATGCGTCTTTTTTGGAGAAATGAAACACACTCTTTCGGTTTTAGTTGAAGATGAAGCGGGTGTCCTCACTCGAATTGCTGGTTTGTTTGCCCGTCGGGGTTTTAATATTGAAAGTCTGGCCGTCGGCCCGGCGGAGCAAGTGGGAGTGTCTCGGATTACGATGGTTGTACCGGGAGACGATCGAGTGATCGAACAGTTGACCAAGCAACTGTACAAGTTGATTAATGTGCTCAAAGTTCAGGATATAACGGAAACTCCCTGTGTGGAACGGGAGTTGATGTTGCTGAAAGTTAATGCCGCTAGCGGGACGCGATCGGAGATCATTGAGTTAGCTCAGATTTTTAGAGCGCGAGTGGTGGATATTGGTGATGATACGCTGACTTTGGAAGTTGTCGGAGATCCGGGTAAAATGGTGGCGATCGTCCAAGTTCTAAATAAATTTGGGATTAAGGAAATTGCTCGGACTGGAAAAATCGCTCTGACGCGGGAGTCGGGGGTAAATACGGAGTTTCTCAAGTCTTTGGAAGCGAAAGTTTAAGCAAGCAGTCAAGCCTGAAGATACGGGATGTAGCAGATCCAATATCAAATCCGGTAGCATCGGAATTATATAGTGCTGTCCCCCCCGAGCGAAGTCGATCGTTCGGGGGGACAGCACTATCAATAATTTACATATTTGACACTCTCCAAAAGGTGAGAAGTCAGTCGATTTTAGATTGAGGGATTTTAGATTTTAGATTGAGAAGTCAGTCGATTTTAGATTGTAGATTGGGGGAGTCAGGGATTGAGAGATAGATCTGTCAATACCTCATCTTGTTGACACTCAAGCGGGCTAAAGCCACGCTCGATTCTGCTGACAGAATAACTTTAGTTATTACTAAAGTCTGATTCTCGCTACGCTAGCCAAACAACGTCTACTTAGTCACCCAAATCAAGTTTAGGTTTCTAGCTACTTTTGTCGTTTTAAAGTTTTCTGAACCATCACGCTTGCCAAAATACGGTACGCTCAACAACCTGCTGTTATTTGCCCTTTACTGTCATACTGTCATCAAACTTGCGCTCAACCGTTGTTTCCAGGGGCGGGAATTTCTCCGTACTAGGATGTCTCAACACGTAGATGTTTGTTCTTACTTACTTGTGGAACATAATACAATATCTCAATAAAAATAGCAACAAGAAAGAACACTCTTGACTTCAGTCCCCGTGTCGCTTCCCTCTCAGGACTAAAGTCGCTGAGTTTCCCGCATCCGGTATTAATTTTTATGAGAACTGCTCTATGTAAATGCAAAACACAGGTTCCCTCACTGTTTCGAGAAAGGTAACTCAGGAACGTTTCGCCAATGCTAAGGTCATAGTAGACAGAGCACCTCAAGTCTGATGATAAATACGCTATGAAGTTTGTCTGCGTTCTGTCCCCTCAACAATTGCTTTCTGCTGGTATCGCATTGTTTGCTGCGATCCTCTTCGAGGGCTTCGCTAACGAGTGTGGCGTGTGGCTAGCTCCAAACGCGGCTCTAGCCAACGCTAGGGAGCACAATTACTCACCTCTGTCGCCGAAAATCGTCGCTAGTAACGATGTTGGTTGCAACGTGGAAGCCCGATCGCCCGAAACTCGCTGTCATGTAGGCGGTTTGTTCGTCAAAACCCAAAATACTGCCAGAGAACAAGTTTTTCCTCTCAAAAAAACTGAAGTTAAAGCCAAAATTGCCGGCAATATCTCCCGTGTCGAAGTTGTTCAGAAGTTTGAAAATCCTTTTCCCGAATCTTTAGAAGCTGTTTATGTCTTTCCTTTACCCGACGAAGCGGCGGTGGATGACATGGAAATTAAAATCGGCGATCGCATTATTAAAGGTGATATCAAACGGCGCGATGAAGCTTTGGAAATTTACCAAAAAGCTCGCGAACAAGGCCGGACTGCGGGTTTGTTGGAACAAGAACGATCTAATATTTTTACTCAGTCTCTGGCTAATATCAAACCGGGCGAAAAAATTGAAGTTACGATTCGCTACACCGAAAGTCTCAAGTTTGTCGGTGGCGATTACGAATTTGTGTTTCCCACGGTGGTTGGGCCGCGCTACGTTTCGCGAAATATGACCCCCCCCAACCCCCCCTTAGCAAGGGGGGGGGCCAAAAAACTGTTATTTTTTTTTTAATTTGTATTTACCGTCTCTTTTTAAAAACTGACGCTGCCG
>NZ_CAWPRX010000077.1:0-12707 GCF_963890365.1 Tychonema sp. LEGE 07196
CAGTATAGTAATACCATTTCTCTAAAATCATGCAATACTCTTTGACCCCCCCTAGCCCCCCCTTGTAAAGGGTGGGGGACAAGAATACTGTTGCATTATTTTTTGCAATTGGTATAAATTCACTGTGGACAGTTAATTGTTAACAGTTAACATCATGTATGAGTGCAACCGGAATTGATATCATTTTTGAATCATTTTTTATGATAGTGCTGTTCCCGTTTCCGAAACAATAAGACAAGCCCTATTGTGTCAACATATTAGACTTAAATTTCACCAATCGCCAACCAACAAACAATATTGAAATTATCTGCGTACATCTGCGTGCATCTACCTGACATTTGCGGTTGACAGATTGCTCGATTTTATAGCTAGAAAGCAAAATAATTAATCCGAAAGTAGATGCCTTTTTCCTGCAAAGTTCGATCGCCCGTTAGCGAAGCCCTCGAAGAGGATCGAGCATTAATCAAAGGAATACCGTAATCCAGACGCACATTCAGCCGATCGCCCATTTGCCAAACCAGCCCCAAACCCGCACCCAACAGCGTGTCAGACTCAGGATTAGCTTTTTCCCCCGAATGGTTCCAGCCTACCCCAAAATCGATAAACGGAGCCACCTGCAACAATCCTTTAACTTTCGGCGCGCGCCAAACAGGGATTCGCACTTCTGCAGATGCGATCGCACCGCTATCAGTTAACAGCAAATCTTGGCGGTATCCGCGCACGCTTTGAACGCCGCCGATCCCGATTTGTTCGAGAGAAAGCAGCGGGCGATCGGCTAATTGAATGTCGGAACGCACTATCAGTAAGGTTTCCGGCGCTAAGAGCCGCACGTACTGCGCTTGTCCGCGCCACGCCAGAAAGTGGCTGTCAGGGCCGCTATTGTTCTCAGTAGCGCCGAACAAATTGCTACCGACGGAAAACTGCGATCGCGCCGCGATCACTTGTCGGGTATTTCGCTGCACGTATTCTTGAAAAAACCGCACCGCCGAAACCCGCGTTTCCCCGCGATCGTTTGCTCCCGCCGACAGCGCAAATGGTTCCCCCAACAGGAATGTATCGCTTTCTTGCCGCGATAAACTTACTCCCAAAGCTAAAGTGCGATCGGGCTTTTCGACAATCGGCTGGCGGTAAGTTAACTCGTAAGTGCGCGATTTACCCTCAATTTCTGCCGCAGCAAAGGGTTCCTCGATCACGTTGGTGTTCGCAGCACCCGCAGCAAACCGAATTGTGCCGTTGCGCGCGTTGACGGGAACTGTGTAGCTACCGTTAAATTCGTTGCTGCCGTCGGTGTTAGCGTAGGATACCTCCAATCCGTCGCCCAAACCGAGCAAATTTGCTTGATTGACGCGCACGCCGCGCCGAAAACTGCCCACGCTGGGCGATCGGTTGTTGTCTGCGAACACTTCGCCGCTGAGGCTGTCTGCTTCTTTAATCCGCACTTCCAACCTGCTGTTTTCCGGGCGGCTTCCGGCTTGCAATTCGGCGGAAATATTGGCAATTAAGGGGTCTAGTTGCAGCATTTGCAAGGCTTCCAGCAGCCGATATCGATTGAGCGGCCGAATGGTGGCGCGTTCGAGGCGCGATCGCACGTAACTTGAATTCAAGCGCCTGTTTCCCGCGATCGCAATTTCATCTAACCCGCCTTCGACAATCCGAATTTTTACCGCGCCTCCTTCCCTGGGAAAGCTTTGGTTGGCGGGAATTACAGCCCCGGAATTGATGTATCCGGCTGCTACGTATTTTTGAGTGACGGCTGCTTCCGCTGCGATCAGTTCGGCAAAGGTGATTTCGCGCCCCGCAAATTGCTGCGTAACTTCTGCCAGTTCGCGATCGCTAAAAGCCGTGTTGCCCTCAAATTCAAAGCGCTCCACCCGAATTGTACCCGGAATCCCCGGTCTGGTGTCGCCGGGAGCAGGTGTTGCTGGGGTTGGCTGGAGGGGAGAGGGCGGAGGCGGTTCGGGGGCGATTGGTGCGGGAAATTCCGGCTCTCTGGGTTGAATTGGGTTGGGAAGTTGGCTGATATTGTTATCAGAATTGTCTGTACCCGCGATCGCGACAAAACTCGGTTCTAATTCCGATGTCACCGGATTGGAAATTAGTTGCGAATCTCGATCGCCCTCCAAACCAATTTTTTGGGCGCTAATACTTTCTTCTAGCGGTTTACCTGAGTTAGAAAGCGCGGTTTCTTGAGTTGTGGCGATCGAGGTGCGATCGGCCCAATTGGCAACTTCTGACTGTAAATCGGGATTTTCTGCAGGTATAATTGGTGGCAAAGCCGATCGATCTGATGCTGGGGCGAGCAAGTCTTCGCGAGTGTCAAGATTATCAGTGCTTCGCTCGTGTCGATCGCGACCGCTACTGACTGCGGTCAAATCCTCAACATGGGAGGTAAAAATTGCAACATTGCTAGCGGATGTTTTCGCTGGCTTTCCCAACCAAACTAAGCCAAAAATTCCAGCGATTAAAAAAAGTTTTTGCGATCGACAAGCCATAGGATCTAATTATCTCGAATAATTGGGTGAAAATCTTTTCAGGAACCCGTGCACCCTAAACTTAAAATTAATCTTAACCGCAAAAAAGCCAACAGTTTCGCAACGGCCAAAAACCAAAAAATCGCTCCGGTGTTCGTCCCCCAAAACTTACGCATCAACCGGATGTTGATCCGCAACAATATCTCGACATTCGATCGCCAACGGTATAAAAAATCGATTTATTCGATCGCCCAACCTGCGCTTTGAGGTTCATGGGGCGATCGTACCAATAGCAGGAAACCGGGTTTTTCCTACGTTCACTTCGTCACAGCCCGCAGACAAAGTAAAAAACCCGGTTTCTGAGATTGTGGTGCACAAACTATCAACTACATCATGTCAAGTCGCTGACAAAAACAGTTTGCAGTGCAAACGACCGTCCGTTTTCCCAGTTAGTAGTGCAAACACGATATTATGCCATTTTTCTAAAGATTTGCTATGGATGAAGTCTTAGCCCCCCCGAAATCGCGGGGGGGTTGGGGGGGGTAATATCTAGCGCTACTTTATGAAATTGGTATTATGCCGATCGACCAGCAGTAGCAGCACCCATTGGAGCCCCGTCAGTCAAACCCACCAACCGAGCGCTCAACTCCCACATCCGCTCGCCTTTCTCATCATCCCGCGCCTGCGGAGAAACCTTCTGCACAAAAGATTTGCCATCTTTTTTCTGGCGGTTTCCCCAACTCCAATAAGCGCCAGATTGCTTGTATTCGGGATCTGCAACCACCATCGCCAGCCTTTCCCCCGCCAACTCCTGCGACACGTAACCCCCGGTAATATTCTTTTGAAACAGCGGGAAAAGCTTCTGAAACAAAGGATAGTGATTGCGGAACAGCGGCGTATCCGCAACGCATCCGGGATAAAGCGAAGTGAAATTAATCCCCGTAGATTCGTGAAAGCGGCGGTGCAATTCCCGCATCGTCAGCACGTTGCAAACTTTGCTATCTTTGTAAGCCTTGACCGGTTCAAACTTCTTGCCGTCAGCCATCGAAACCGGGTCTTTAAAACCCGCTTCAAAGCCCTCAAAATTTCCCAAATCCGGGCGCGGCGGAATCTTGCCGCCCAACTCGTCTGGATTGTGAGTCACAGTTCCCAAAATCACGATTCTCGCATCGTTATAGTAGGAAGGCTTCATATTTTCCATCATCAGGTTGCACAGCAAGAAATGACCGAGGTGATTTGTAGTCATCGTCAACTCGTAACCCTCCTGAGTCCGCAGCGGTGCCTTAATCAAAGGCATATAAATTGCCGCGTTGCACACCAAAGCATCGAGAGGCCTGCCGCTGGCCTTGAATTCCCTAGCAAACCGGCGCACGCTTTCCAAATCTCCCAAGTCAATTTGCATGATGGAGAAACTGCCTTGAGGTATGCCCAAATCTTGGGCTGCGTCTCCGGCTTTCCGCACGTCGCGACAGGCCATGACTACGTGCCATCCTTTGTCTGCAAGGGCTTTCGCGCCGTACAAGCCGACGCCGGAGGATGCGCCGGTGATGATAACTGTTGACTTGTGATTTTGTGCCATTTTCTTAAAAGCGCTTCCGCTATTGATTATTTTCAGGATCTCAAAAGCTGAGCTCGTAGCTCTAATTTTTTGAAGTACCCTATGGTTATTAGGATATGGGGAAACGTTCTCGATCTCAACCGGCGATGAAAATTAAATATCGCTCCAACTCCCACTCCTACTTTCGGTGAATCAACCATAAATCCTGTTGGGGCGAGTTCACCATTATCCATGATTCACATACTCGGTATTGATAAACCCGCCCCAACCAACCAACTCAACTAAGAAATAGCTTGAGATTCCTGATAAGTCGGGAAATCGATATAACCTTCAGGCCCAAAAGAATACCACACCCCCACTTCAGCAGGCGGATTGAGCGGCCAACCATTAGCGAAACGCTCTACCAAATCTGGATTGCTGATAAAATCGCGACCAAAAGCAATTAAATCCGCCACTTTGCTGCTCAAAGCCTTTTCAGCCTGTTCTTGAGTGTATCCGCAGTTACCAATCAGCGGCCCGGCAAACACATCGCGAAACTCTCCTATCATCATCGGCGTTCCCAATTCGTGAAAGCCAAATGCCAGACCGTCCACCAAGTGAAGGTAAGCTAAATCACAGGCATTTAACTGCTTTGCGAAATACAGAAAATCTTCTCGATATTCTGGAGAACCCATGTCATTGAAATTACCGTTGGGAGACAGCCTAACTCCCACTCGGTTGGCCGGAAATACTGTGATAATCGCCTCTACAATTTCTTTAAGAAAACGGTAGCGATTTTCGACTGTCCCACCATAGGAATCAGTGCGGTGATTGGTTCTGGTTTGCAGAAATGTGTCAATGAGATAGCCGTTTGCCGCGTGAATTTCTACACCGTCAAAACCTGCCATTTTTGCCCGTTCCGCCGCCTTGCGATAATCTTCTACAACTAGGGAGATTTCATCGGTTTCTAGAGCGCGGGGGGTTTGGTAGGGTTGTTTTCCCGCAGGAGTATGAATGCCTTCTCCGTTGATTTTGACGGCAGATGCTGCAACTGGCAATTGATTGTTTTCGTGAAAACTGCTGTGGGAAGCTCGCCCGCAGTGCCAAAGCTGCATGAAAATCGGCGTTTCGCGGGCATGAACTGCATTCACAATTTGTTTCCAAGCTTCGCCTTGCTCGTCTGAATAAATACCGGGCGTATTCAGCCAACCGTTAGCTTGAGTAGAAACCACCGTAGCTTCTGTAATGATTAAACCAGCGGAGGCTCGCTGAGTGTAATACTCTGCCATTAAGGCGTTGGGCATCCGCGATTCACCGGCTCTGCTCCGCGTCAGGGGTGCCATGACTACCCGATTTTTTAAGGGTAAATCTCCGATTTTGAAGGGACTTAGTAGGAGTGGAGAGGTTGTTTGAGTGGTCATAATTTTGATATTTACTCAACTGAAGAATCTGAAAAATTTGAGTTCGATCGCTTCTCAAGATAACTCAAACCGGACTTGCGAACAAATCTTTGTCAGCATATCTCTATATGGTGTCCGCACGCGCGATCCAATGTTATTTACTCGTTCCCAGGAAGAGCCTGGTAATGCAGATAGGCGAGGAAGAGCCTCAATCTTCCATTTTTCCCAGCGAGGCAGAGCAAGAATGATCTCGTTTCCCAGGAAGAGCCTGGGAACCAGTTATAACCAGTTATACCAGTTATTTAATACTGCCAAATTTTTAGTTACTCTAACAGCCAATTAAATAAACCTTTAACTGTAAGGTTGAATTCTCGGGCAAATTCTGGCACTGGTAACAGTACATCGCCTTCATCATAAAATGCTGTTGGTCGATCGCGCAAATAAACAAATACACATTGCTCAGATGGGTCAATCAGCCAACCCATCTGCGTTCCGTGCCTCAAGCAATGCAGAATATTTTTCGTTACTTTAGTTTGGCTTTGGTCGGGCGAAAGAATTTCGATCGTCCAATCTGGCGCAATTGCAAAAACATTAGCCACTTCACCATTTTCCTTGCGAGGAATCCTGTTCCACAGGAATACCGAAACACCGGGTACGATCGATCGCCCGCCAAAAGTGCAGCGGAGTTCACAGAAAGCTCGTGCAATCTTCTTGGATCTTACAACCGAGTTGATTGCAGGGGACAATTCAGTCTGAAGAGCACTGTGTTCTCCTTGTGGCATTGGTTTTTGGACGATCCGTCCATTAATGTATTCGCTGGCGGGTTCCGTCTCCGGCAGTTGCAGAAACTCTTCTAGGGTAAAGTTTTTAGTGGGAGTCTGTACCATTTTAAGGTTTCCTGAACAGAGGCGAGTTGAGATTCCTATGCTTTTGACACTCCCCTGCCTAAAGGCGAGGGGATTCTTGGATCAACCAGTCGATTTGCTCGTTGATGTCACCACCAGCGAGTAGAGGTCGGTCTGTCCCCCAGCGTTAATTCCGGTGTGCCCCACCGTATTTAAATTGATTTTTGCACGGGCTTTCAAACCCTTTGCTAAAATATTTCTTCCAGCGTTGTGGTCGCGATCTAGTATCGTTCCGCAACCGCAAATATGCGTTCGGGTTGATAAAGTTTTCTTAACAAGATTGCCACAGTTTGAGCATTCCTGAGATGTGTATTGTGGCGGAACAGCGATAACTGTTTTGCTGTACACTTTTCCAAAATACTCCAAATAATGATCAAGTCTGCGACCACGCAGCATCACTAATCGACTTAGCGAGTTTATGGTTTTTAACCATGTTACGCACTTGAAGGTCTTCGTAGGCTACAAAATCGTTAGATTTCACTACGCACAACGCCGTCTTAATGGCGAAGTCTTTGCGCTGCCGACTAACCTTTAGATGTTTTCTTCCTAACTTGTCGATCGCCTTTTTCCGGCTTTTGGAGCCTTTCTTTTTCCGAGAAACTCGCTTCTGCAATCTCAGAGAGAGCTTTTTCGCTTTTGCGAAGATACCGAGGATTAGGAACTGTTTCGCCGTCGCTGTCAGTATAGAAGTGGTTTAATCCAACATCTATGCCGATAGTTTTGCCAGTAGAAACGGGTTCCTCTTTTCGTTCGACGTTGATGCAGAATTGGGCATAATAGCCGTCGGCACGACGCACTACCCTAATTCGCTTAATCTCCGTAGGTGCCGAGAAATGCAAGTCCCGACTACCAATTAACTTAAATTTTCCAGCAGCAAAACCATCCTTAAATGTTAGGTATCTTTTGTCGCTAGAAAGCGCCCAGCCGGATTGTTTGTACTCGACGGAACGAGTGTACTTCTTGAACTGTGGGTAGCCCTTTTTTCCGGGCTTCTTGGCTTTGCAATTGGCGAAGAAACGTTGGATAGCAAAAATAGCACGTTGGGCCGAAGCTTGACGTGCCGTTGAGTTAAGCTTGCCTGCCCATTCAAACTCTTTCGCTACAACGGCGCATTGTTTGTACAGGTCTACTAACTTAATTTTTTGGTTGTCTATCCAATGTCTAAGAGTTTTGTTTCTGACAAATTGAGCCGTCCGAATCATGTCGTCGATGATTCGATATTGCTCCGTTTTGCCCTTCAATTTAAACTCTAAAACTATCATTGGAATAGTTTATCAGTTTTGCTAAAACTTTTACTTATAAGTCTGTATATTTAACAAGTCTTCACACTTCTTGTAATTAAAGCCGTCCTATAAGGACGGGGCTTTAGACCCAATTTTTTGGTAATTCTACAGATATCGATCGCCCGCGTGTTCAAAATGGAGTCGCCGCCTGTAAGTGCAGCCATTCTCCCGACTGCGGGTGCTCGAAGCAAAGTTCCCGCGCGTGCAAGTGCAATCGACTCGCAGCAGCCCGACATCCGTAAAGTCGATCGCCCAAAATCGGTATTCCCAACCCTCCAACATCCGCTGCATGAACCCGCAACTGATGCGTGCGCCCCGTCAGCGGCAAAAACTCGACGCGAGTATGATTTCCCTCCCTCGCCATTACCTGAAAGCCAGTAACGCTGGGCTTTCCGCACTCCCAATTAACTTGTTGGCAAGGGCGATTTTCGGGATCGCCCCAAAGTGGAAGTTCGATCGTCCCGGCATCAATTTTTACAGTCCCAGAAAGCACCGCTTCATAAACTTTGCGAACTTGTTTGTCAGCAAATTGACCGCTCAATTTGCTGTGGGTTTCTTTGTCGCGCGCTAGCAGCAAAATACCCGATGTTTCTAAATCCAATCGGTGAACATTCCTCAAATTCAAGCCATCGTAAAAATAGTTTTGTAAGCGGCTTTGAACGCTATCTTGAGTGTCGAAATATCGACCGGGAACTGATAGCAATCCGGCGGGCTTGTTGACAGCAATTAACCAGTCGTCTTGATAAATAATCGGTAATCTTGATTTATTTTCACCCAATCCAGAAAGCAAAAAACCCATCAGCGGCTGACACCGATCGCCACAAGCACCATAAAATTCCCCTTGAATCTTATCCCCCGATGGTGGCCCCCACCAAAACTCTGCCATTGCTAGGGGTTTTAAATTATTTGCAGCAGCATAGTGCAGCAATTTGGGCGCGCAACAATCGCCCGTTCCCGTGGGAATAGCACCCGCAGGCATCAATTGCAAGAGCGATCGCGATTTACCCAAAAAATTAACCAGCGTATAGGCCGCGTGCATCTGCGCCTGAAGTTCGCGGGAAAGTTCTTTTCGCTGCTTTTTCAGCGCCCGCATCCGCTCGTCGGCAGCTTCAATTAAGAGTTTTAGCGGCTGCAATGTTTCATCCCGCCGCCGTTTCAATTGCCGGCGTTCAATTTTCTCCAAACGGCTGGCTTGATTCAATTGTTCGAGGGCAATTGAGAGTGCTTCTGATGCGAGAGTTTGAGACAGTAATTGGCGTTTTTGTTCTCGCTGTTGCTTGCCGTTTCGGTGCTGTTCGTTCAAAAATTGCAATTGCAATTCAAACTCGCTCAATAAAGCTTGATACTCTTGTCGCTGCGGCAGTTGATTCAGTGCAATCAGTTCCTGTTTCATCGCCTCCAATTGAGTTAAGGCGCGCGCTTCCTCTCCTTGAACTCGCGATCGTCCCGGAATCGGCGGCACCCAGCCCTCAACAACGCTGCAACCGTTCAGCAGCCCGGAAAATGCTTTGAGTATTCCCTGTTCCCCCGAAGCCATCTCCACCAGCAATATGCCGTACATCTTGCCCTCGCGATCGAAGCAATCGTCCGCAGCCAGGTACTGCATCAAACCCCTGGCGAGCTCCTCTGACATTCGAGTGCGCGGGAGTCTCAGCAGTTCGCCGCTTTGAGGACAATTACCTTCGTACCAATAATTGCAGGAAAGGTCGATCGACCTTGAATTGCGATCGGTAAAGCAGTCCGCAAAATCTAAAAGTCTGTGTACAGTTAGCATATTAAATTTATTTTGAAATCAGGATGACGAGATATTTGTTTGTTTCCCGACTGCATTTTACAGCCGAATACTGAAAGCGGGAACTGTGCATAATTTTATACATATAGATTTAAGTTGCTCTCAAGTAAATATAATTTGTGGCAGAAGACCTGATATGCTAAATTGGTTTCAAAACCGCAGCGAGTTAAGAACAGCATAAGTTAATATATAAGACCGCAAGCTTGTCAACCCACTAAATTTTTTATATGTAAGGCGTATGCCAGACCTCTCGACTTCAGCCACGGAAAACTCCTCAAACCCCCAACCAGCTCTGCTGCCACCGATTTTAAGAATTGTGGCAGCATTTCCAGATTACGATCGGGGCAATAGATTGTACGCATCGGGAAGGTACGAAGCGGCAATCATTTGCTATGGAAAAGCGGTGCAAATTAAGCCGGACTGGGCCCGGGCGTGGCTGAATCTGGGCAAAGCTTACAAGCAACTGCACTCCTACGCAGAAACAGTGGCCTGTTGCGATCGAGCTATAGCAATTAATCCAGAAGAATATTGGGCTTGGATGCTGCGCGGGAGCGCACAGTTAAATTTACAGAATTACTCAGAAGCGATCGCGGCTTTCGACAAAGCAATTGAAATCAATCCAGAAAAGCACGAAGCTTGGTATCAGCAAGGCAGAGTTTTAGAGGAATTGCAGGAGTGGGATAAAGCAGCAAGCTGTTACAAAAAAGCCACGCAAATTCACCCAAATTTGCCCGCGATGTGGTGCCGGCAAGGCAACGTATTGCTGCAAGCAGAGCGCTACGCTGAAGCCGTGGCGGCCTACGAGCGATCGCTCAAACTCGTCTCGACTAATGCAGAAGCTTGGCTGAACCGAGGTTTGGCTCTGATGAAGGCCGAGCGCTACGCCGAAGCTGTAACTTCTTACGATCGCACCATTCAACTACAACCACAAAATAGTCTGGCTTGGTTCAATCGGGGTATTGCTTCAGCAAAACTGCACAAATACGGAGAAGCAGTCACAGCTTACGATCGCGTGCTGCAACTGCAACCCAACGATTGCGAAGCTTGGTTTTATAAAGGAATGGCGCTCAAACACCAGTGGCGCGATGGCGCAATTGCTTGTTTCGATCGCGCAATTGAAATTAATTCTTTTTATCCAGAAGTATGGATCGGGCGCGGTCAAACCCTGTCAGAATCGAGAGATTATGAAGAGGCGATCGCTGCTTTTGACAGAGCAATTCAAATTAATCCAAACTTCCCCGAAGCTTGGCTGGGTAGAGGCATCGCCCTAGCAGAATTGGAACGCTACAAAGATGCAATAATTGCTTATAGCAATGCCCTACAAATTGAAGGAAATTTTTTAGAAGCTTGGAATTTCCGAGGCGAAGCTCTAGAAAACTTGCAACAGTACGAAGAAGCGATCGCCTGTTATGACAAAGTAATTTCTCTGAGTTCAGAAACAGAAATTACATCAAAAGTAGGATTGCAGCAAGGCGCGGCCCTGGAAAAATTGCAGCGTTACGAAGAAGCTGTCGCAGCTTACAACCGCGTAATTAAAATCGTGCCCGACAATTTTGAAGCTTGGTTGAAACGCGGCAATGCTCTATCAACTTTGCAGCAATACGAACAAGCTCTAGCATCCTACGATCGAGCAATTACTATCTGGCCCGACAGCTATCAAGGCTGGGTGCAGCGAGGTTTGCTGCTAGGGAAAATGCAGCGCTATTCCGAATCGCTCGTCGCTTTTGACCAAGTGATTCAACTCAAGCCGGATAACTGGGAAGCTTGGGCACAGCGGGGCGACGTTTTGCAAAAATTGCAGCGCACTCAAGATGCCATGAACTCTTACGGAGTCGCCCTAGAAATCAAACCCGATTATTACGAAGCTCTAGTCAGTCGAGAAGAATTAAGGCTGAAGGACGCAATCACAGGAAAATGGTAATGGAGATGTTGAAACAAGCAGGAAAAAGCAAGGGAGACGTGCAATTTTCTGTGAAAACAAACTCAGGAATTTTTAACAGCAAAAGTATCTTTGTCGAAGATTCAAAATGCTTTTAAAATTCACAGATATTGGAAAAAGTCAGTCAATTTTAGATCCTTCGACTTCGCCCTAAAAGTTTGAAATTGACTGTGCAGATTAAGGCGTGCAGAATTAATTACACTTGCATTACTGCATAATATCATCTCCGGTCGATTACCATAACAAAAACATTCCGCACGCGCGATCTAATTTTATTGAATTTATATCGTTTCCAGTTGGATCGGAATGATATTAATCGATCGCACGCGAGAGCAAACTAATTCAAACAAAATAACTTAAGTTTTTCTACATTATAGTTATTTTCACGAACAGCAACAATTAAACATAAAAAAATTAGGTTAGGAAAATTTTCATAGTTTTGATTGCTTAAAAATACCAGTAAGCTCAGCCACATCTGCAGAATGTGGGTTACAATAGCGGCAAAAGTGATATTGTTCACAAAAAAAAGAATCTTTAGTGAAAATTAGCCGATCGAATCAGCCATACCAGCAAATGTATTGATTTTGCCCGAATAAAGATGTCTAACGTCTACAGCACGGCTCAACTCATTAAAATCCTCGAAGAAGAGCGCCAAGCCTGCTTGCACGGGCGACGTCTCAACTTGACTGAAACTCCTGCTACAGGGAATCCGGTGATCGATCGTTTTCTCAAATCTGAGGGCGTTCAAAAGTTCACTGCTTATCAAAATTTTAAGGCCGCAGTGCACGAATACCAGCGGGAACATCAAGTTTCTGGGATTGTCTGGCGGGAAATGACGGTTAAAGGCAAGACTCTGCGCTATCCGGCGGTGGATGACGAGTTGATAGCTTTACCGGTTGATTTGATTACTCTGACAGCAGCTAAGATTGCGATGTTGGAATTCTGGCAGCAGGTAACTGCGGGGATGGATTTGTATTTGAGTATTAACAGCGGGAAGGATTTTCGATCGATCGAGCCGGTGGATGTAGAGGCTCTAGCCCAGCGCACAGAATGGGCCAGTCTCTCGAAGTGGGAAAAGTTGGATTTTCTCGAAATTTTGTTGCAGTTGGGCTGGGGGAAGCCGGAGGAAGCCTATTATAAGCGGGGATGGCCGACTTCGGGCAGCGAGTACATTCACGCAGTCAAACCGGGGCAGCGGCCGATTTGTTAATTAGTCAGTTGTTAGTTGTCAGTTGTCAGTTGTCAGTTGTCAGTTGATAGTTGTCAGTTGATAGTTGTCAGTTGATAGTTGATATGGCAATCCTTGCAGGAGTCGTAAACTTTTTACCCCACCCCAGCCCTCCCCTTACTAAGGGGAGGGAGTAAGACATTCACACATGA
>NZ_CAWPRX010000078.1:0-95492 GCF_963890365.1 Tychonema sp. LEGE 07196
CCTCCAGGGCTGCCCCGCCCTCCAGCCCCAGGCATTCCCAGAGCAGCAGGAATGCCCCCCCCACCAGCACCGCCAGCAGCCGCACCAGCAGCCGCACCAGCACCAGCGCCCGCACCAGCGCCTCAATCTTCAGCCACACCTAAAAACCCCAACTCTAGCAGCGGCGGATCTCCGAGTTTGAAAGAGCTAGTAATCCGAGCCAAAGAAGAAGGAGTATCCGACCTTCACCTCGGAGTAAACGAATTCCCTCGCTTCCGTACCAGGGGCGAAATTGCCGACATCGGCTATCCACAGACAGATTTAGATACGTTTTTTGGCTGGCTGCGCGAGTGCATGAGCGATGAAGAAATAGAAATTTTCCAAAAAACCCTAGACTTTGACGGCGCTTTCGACTTCGGCTTTGTCCGCATCCGGATCAGTTGCATGGACTCCTTGGCAGGCCCGGCGATGGTGCTCCGGCTAATTCCTGCCAAAATCATGACAATGGAGGAATTGAAGCTGCCAGATGTCTTTAAGAAAATATGCGGCTACCACAAAGGACTGATTTTGGTGACGGGCCCGACAGGTTCGGGCAAGTCTACCACCTTGGCCGCCATGATCGACTACATCAACAAGAATAAAGCCTACAACATCATTACGATCGAAGACCCGGTAGAATTTGTACACGAAAGCAAAAAATCCTTGATCAAGCACCGCGAAGTCGGCCGGCACACCCTCAAGTTTATGAATGCTCTCAAAGGCGCTCTGCGACAAGACCCGGATATGCTGCTAGTCGGAGAAATTCGGGACAGAGAGACGGTGGAAATCGCCCTCAAAGCCTCTCAAACCGGTCACTTAGTTGCAGGAACCCTGCACACCAACAGTGCGATTAAAACCCTGAACCGGATTCTGGATATGTTCGCGGCGGAAGAACAAGAGGCCATACGGGTGTCAATTTCCGAATCCCTAGTGGCGATTATTGCTCAACTGCTGTGCAAAACCACAGATGGCAAGCGGGCAGCTTTCCACGACGTTCTGATCAATACCGACGTGGTTAAGGAATACATTCTGAAGGGGCAGAATGAGGAAATTAATCAAATCATGATCAAAGACACTTATGAAGGCATGACGACGATGAATAAGTCGCTCTACGGTCTTTATCAAGAAGGCCGGATTACTGAAGAGCTTTGTGTAGAAAACTCGCCGGCCCCGAACGAAATGGCTCAGATGCTCCGAGGTCGAGTCTAAAATTCGAGTGTTAACTTTTAACAGTTAACTGTTAACTGTTAAAAGTTAACTTTTATGTGTGTACTTCAATGAAAGTCGATCGCCCGAGTTTGCCGGAATTTTTCAAAGGCATTGCGCTGTTTACACCGGGGGGAGACTTAATCTATTGCATAGACCCCCGCAAGCAAAATCAGTGGCACTTGCAGTTGTGCGTAGCTTTACAGGAAATACTCGGTTTGTCGGAACCGCCACATTTTTTGATACCTTGCTACACGGCCACCGTTGACTGTTGGGGCGATCGGAGCGATCGAGAGTTGCGGGTTGTCGCCGAGGCCTACCCGCCGGTGCTGCGACATCAAACGCTGCTGAACGCCATTTTTGGCACTGGGGACTTGGTTTGGGAGGCCCGCAGCGACGAAATGTGCGAACCGATGGCGATCGCCACTTATTACAAACAATTCCCCGAACTCTGGGAAAATCACGACTTAGTTGTACAGTATCCCCTCACCATCAGTCGATCGGACTTTGGCAGTTTCCCGATCGTACCTCCCTCGCGCTTTGGACAATCTCTGCAGGTGGCGCTTCCCCAACCCGCAGCCATCACTCCACCGCCACCAACTCTAGGATACGTTTTGCGGCTGTTTGTTTCCGGCATCAACCAGAGCACCGAACGCACCCTCGAAACATTACATCAATTGTTAGAACAATCCCTCAATCTTCCCTACACTTTAAAAGTAATTGATGTTTTAAAACATCCCGAACAAGCTGAGGCAGATCAGATTTCAGCAACCCCTACTTTGATTAAAATTTGGCCAAAACCGGTGCGACGAATTGTCGGGGAATTGAACGATGCCGAAAAAATAGTGAGGTTGCTGAGCAATTCAGAATTTTAGATTTTAGCGATTATTGAATACTGGCGATCGCACTCGGTTTTGCAGGAGTATTCGCTGTGAAAAATCCAAGTGCGATCGCTGCCATTTTCGTCGGATTGACTCTCCGCACAGATGCTCCCAAAGTCGATCGGCTCAATCAGGAAGACAAACATCCGGCGCGCACAAACCCCCTAAATCTAAAGTTGTGACTTCCAGCGTATCCAACTCAACTCGCCGAATAACGTGATTGTTTGTATCAGCAACAAACAAATGAGACCCGATCGCGCTCAAGCCTGAAGGTTCAGAAAACCGAGCCTTGAGACCAGTACCGTCAGCCAAACCTGCAGTACCATCTCCAATCATCGTTATGCAAGTACCGCTGCGGTGGTCGATCCGCTTAATTTTGTGATTGTAAGTATCAGCAACCCACAGATAATTTTGACTGTATTCAACACCCAAACAGTGCTGCAATCTCACATCTTCACCGCGGCCATCTTTATCTCCAAAACCAAACAGTTCACCGCTACCGCAGACAGTACGCACCTTCGGATCTTCATCTACACCGAGGGCGCGAATCGAACTAATTTCGCTGTCAGCAACAAACAACTCCGATCGATCCGTAGCCAAGCCGCTGGGCTGAGAAAAAGCAGATTCTGCCAGATTTCCGTCAACACAAGATTCCCGGCCCGTACCTGCATAAGTGGCGATCGTACCAGTGTCTAACTGCATTTCCCAAATTTGATGCGAGCCCGCCATAGCGATAAAAAGTCGATCGCCAACCCTTTCTAAATCCCAAGGCGAATTCAATTTCGTTTCTAAACCCTTGCCGCTGCGGGGTGCAATTTCGTGACTTTGTTCGCCAGTACCAGCAACAGTTTCCACCCGCTCAGTTGTAAAATCAATCTTTCTGAGAGCGTGATTTTCCGTATCAGCAACATAGAGAATTTGACTTTCTGCATCAAAAGCCATACCTTGAGGGGCAGAAAACTCAGCTTCTTCAAACTTGCCATCAGTTAAACCCGGTTTCCCCGTACCGATGACGTGCAGCACTTCACCTTCAGTAGAGCTAACAACAATTCGATTGTGTCCAGAATCTGCAACAAACAAGCAAGAACCAACCAAGCTTTGTTGAACTGAGTTCGCAGGCCCCGGCAATACAGTTTCATCTACAGATTGATTGTCCTCAGTCATTTCGCCCAAAAGCGCTTCATTTTGGTGAAGCTGTTTTGCTTCCATTGAAGTAATGGCAAATGCCAGCACTTTACCGGGAAAAGCCAGCGGGGTTGACAGAGGTTTGCGCTGTTTTTCTAAGCTAAAACGAAGTTCTTTAAAGGCGATCGCATTTTTATCCTTATATTCAGCAATTAACTTGCCAACTAGCTGGTCAAGTGCTTCTCTATTGCCCTCGCCGGAAACAAAGCCGACGACATAACTTTCCGGATCTATCACCATTAAAGTCGGCCAAGAGCGAACAGCGTAGCTTTGCCAAACTTTCATGCCGCTGTCTACAATTACCGGATGTTCAATATCGTAGCGGAGAATAGCTTGGCGGATATTTTCTACTTCTTTTTCGTTTTCAAATTTAGCCGAGTGCACGCCGATAACTGTGAGGGAATCTTTATATTTTTGTTCGAGGTATTTTAAGTCTGGGAGGACGTGCAAGCAGTTGATGCAGCAGTACGTCCAGAAGTCGAGGAGGACGACACGCCCTTTTAAGGATTCAATGGATAAAGGTTTCTCGGTGTTAAGCCACGGGTACTTTACGGGGAATTCTGGTGCTCTGACGCGAGGCATGGCATCTCCTGGTAGGGTCTGAATAATTTTTTACCTTCTTTAATTTAGCGGGAAGTTTCACCGGATGGGGGAAAAGCGAGGTTGAGTCCGGGAACCGCTTGAGGGCACAGGCGATATGCCCGTGCCACCAGGGGAGGGGGATGGGGTGATCGTATTACACCCTTGAATACTTTAGTCTGTAGAACTTTTGTATTCAAAGTTTTACTATCTTTTTTATGCAGCCTAGCAAACTAGACCAAATTTTAGGACTAGAAATACAACGTCGTCGCATAGAGAAACGTTGGTCACAAGAATATCTGGCAGAAGTCACAGGTTTGCACAGAACCTATATCAGCCAGCTCGAGCGAGGGCTAAAAAGTCCGTCTGTTAGAGTTCTCAGTCACATTACAAATGCTCTGGACATAACAATGGGTGAATTTTTACAAGCTGTAGAGGAACTCTTGAATGCTGACGGAAAACGAGATTGAAAGATTGAGGCAAGCGATTATTGCTACCATTGCATCTCCAGTTATCGGCTCGATAGAGGATTATACTTGGGAAGCAATTTTTCATTATGTCAAGGATATCCCTTTATCAGATCCAGCATTAGGACGCAGCAAACTTCTCTATGATGCTGTTGACTCCACGACGGCAACTGGTTGGTCACTCAAGTCTCTTCAATTGAATAGTCTTGCGGTTGTAAATACATTTTTGTTTGTAATTCAGAGAGCAGATGTTATCAAAAAGGCTGCCAAACTTGGTTTTCCTGGTTTGACCGAACAATCCTCACCTGCTGAACTGGGAGCAGCTATTGTTCAGCATTGGAACGAGAAAATTAGATCGAGTCAGGCAGCACAGAGCATTACCAATAGCTATGAAGGCATACTGCTGAAAACCATTAGAGGATATGAATATATTTACTGTGAATTCCCTCTTGATCCACTTGACCCAAATGCTTTTTCTTGGGCTTGGACAGTTGATAGAGTTACTGGAAGATCGGGAGCAGGGCTACAAGGCAATATTGCAGGTAAGCTAGAGTTAGTTTGGTACAAAAATCAAAAGCAACTTTTCAGAGCTAGAACCATTCCTCCAGAGGCAGTTCACATCAGGGTTAAGCGAACTCGTATTACACTCGATCGATATGTGCACACTATTCTCTCAACTTTGCAAGATCAACTCAGCACACAGTCTTTTGACAGTGAACTTGGAGAATAGATGCAGCTATTGCTTTACCTAAAAGTGGGGGTACTGATTCTCCGATTTGAGAAGCCATATCAGTGTATGTTCCCAAAAAGTGAAAGTTATCTGGGTAAGAGTGCAATCTTGCAGCTTCACGAATCGTAATTGTCCGATTTTGGGTTGGATGAAAAAACCTGCCCGATCCTGGATGGAAAACCCATCTGGTGATAGTTCTTGCTGGTTTATCCCAGTAAAGTCTTCCATAGGCACCGCTATAGTGCTTTTTAGGAGCTAATTCAGGTGGCAAGTCTCTAGCATCTTGCCCTTCACTAAGAAGACGCACTCTTGACATTTGAATGGGACTCAAAGCACGAGCAACGTGATTGAAAAGTTTCGTACTTCCATTACGTATCATTGCTTGGTACGCAGTTTGGGATCGAAAAGGATAAACTTCAGCATTATATTCCTCTCCTGCGTTCAATGACGGCAAATCTCCAATCGCATCTCTAACTGTGACGACTGAAGAAATATTTGATTTTAGGAGACTGAGTTGGTAACAAGATTTCGTAGCTCTGTAATCGCTTCTAATCTCGCCAGCGTGTGTAGGTTCAGGGAATTGAAGTGGTTTATCTAAACTAGCCAGGAAAAAAGCCCTCGATCTGGTCTGCGGCACTCCATAATGCGCGGAGTTTAGCGATCCATAAGTGACTTTATAACCTTGCGACTCAAGTTGCTGTGTAATTTCATTCTTAACTACACCACCATAAGCTTTCAAGATTTCAGGTACGTTCTCCATAACAACGTAAAGAGGTCTAAATTCCTGTACGAATTCTAAAAATGTCCGATATAACTGATTGCGAGAGTCGCTGAGGTAGCGATAGTCAGCAGGAATATTTCTTGAAAATCCTTGGCATGGGGGACCACCTATCAACGCTGTTAGTTCCTCTCTCTGCAAACCCAAACATAATCGCAAATCCAAAGGATTGAGCTCGCGTATATCCTGATGAATAATTTTGGTGTTTGGGTAATTGTGCTTATAGGTCTTTAGGGCTTTTGCATCAAGGTCGATCGCACATAAAGATTCAAAACCTGCCTGGTGGAATCCTGCCGTCAAGCCACCCGCACCAGAAAATAAGTCAATAATCTTGTGTGTCATTATCGAATACTATAGTATTAGGTGGATATCGTCAACCAAGTTCTTCAAAGAGGTTGAAAACCGCTGTATACCCGACGATTGGCAAAGATACCGGGTGATTGTAAATTGCAGATTTTACGGGCACACAGACAAAACCCGCTGCACTGGTTCAGAAGAACAGCAATAGTAGATTAGATTGAGCAACAAAACCCAACACTCTTGTATGTAACAAGACTTTTTTCAATGGGCGCGCTCGGTCCGCGCAGGCGGATGAAACTTTGTGTAGCTGCGGTTTAGCCCTTTTTTCTAACAGCAACCGCCACCGTTATAATGCCAAGTCGAATCAGTAATCAACACCTTATCCGGCATCAATCCCCCCAACTTTCCAGCAGTTTTATCGCACACCGCCGCCGGAACTCCCCGCTGCAAAACGTGACCCGCACCGTCATCAAATATCTCATCAGACCCCGCGTAAATCGCCGTCTTGCCAGTGAAAATACAAGCGCCATCCGGGGGAATATCCACTTTAAAAGACACTGTATCGAGGCTTTCTAACAGCAAATCCGCATCTAATTTGTAATTGTGTTTGTCGAGCAACCGGTAAGGACGGCGCGCCCGGACTTCCACTTGCCCAAAGCCCACACCTACAAGGTGTTGAACGTATTCTGCATAGGTCAGAGCCCCCGACAAACACAAAGCCCGCAAGCGTTGGTCTTCCTTCAAATGTTGCGGAATGGGGCGAGTTGCGATCGGATCGCTCATTAACAACCTACCCCCTGGCTTCAACACTCGATAGGTCTCTTTTAATGCCTTAGCTAAATCCGCCGGTTCAAAGATATTAAACAAGCAATTTTGTGCAACAACATCGACAGAGGCATCCGGCACCGGCAACGCAAAAGCATCGCCTTCGCGAATTTCTACAAAACTCGCATCAAACCAATCATTTTCTTGGGCTGCCTTTTGCAAGTTGCGTGCAGCCGCGTCTCGCATTGTTGCAACCGGGTCAACGGCAATCACTGCTCCTTTTTGTCGAGAAAAATAAGCAAATTGCAGTGCTTCTAAGCCGCCGCCGACTCCGACATAAAGCACGATGGGATTACCGACAAGTTCGGCGGCGTGAACTGTTGTGCCGCAGCCGTAGTTCATTTCTTGCATTTGTTGGGGGATGTTTAATCCTGGCAGTTGCAAGGGGCTGCTTTGGACGCAGCAAAGTCCGATTTGGGGGGTTTCGGCTACGTCGCTATAGAATTGGGCCGCAGTTTCGAGATAAGTCATTTTTGATTTTTCTGGTTTGTGTTTTTGACCGCAGATTGAGGCGGATTTACGTGGATGAACGCTGATTAATTCAGAAATATTTAGGTTTGAAATTTGACTTTTTGTTAGGATTTGGGCGGGTTTTCTGGTTCAACAACTGTTTGTTCTGGGGCTGATTGGGGGTTTTCGGGAGCGCCAACTGGGGGCGCTGGCGCTATCAGATTGGGAGATGTTTCTGGTACTGCAGGAGCGACTATTTTTGGTATTGGAGCTTTTTCGGTTATTTCTGGCAGAGTTGGAGAATTTGAAAAGGTATCGGGTTCGGTAACTTGATGCAAAAAGTTGCGGAACCGATTGTAGTATCCTCCATCTTCCTGTTTTTGTGTTGGGGATGCTGTTGGTATCGGTTCTATTGTTTTAATTGGTTCTACAAGTTTGGGGGTTTGTAGTTGTGGGGTTGCTGTGGGTTGTGGTTCTATTTCTTGAACTGGTTCCACAATTTTCGGTGATTCTAATTCTGGTGTTGTTGTGGGTTGTGGTTCTATTTCTTGAACTGGTTCCACAATTTTCGGTGCTTGGAGTTGCGGGGTGGCTGTGGGTGCGGGTTCTGTTATTTGAACGGGTGCAACTTCGGGAGCAATTGTTCTATCTAAGTTAGGTTGGGTTACTGGGGTTTCTGGAACTGCTGCTTCGGGTTCGGCTGCTGGTATTTTTTCTACTGCTGGTGGGGGTGTTGGTTCTGGGGTTGGGGTTGGTGTGGGGGCTTGGTAGGTGCGATCGACTATGCCGCGAGCATCTGCTACCGTTAGGGAACCCCGCACTAATTTGGAAAGGGTGTCTTGCCCCTGGGGTTGGTAATTTACCAGTTTGGCTGTGTTGTTAAAGGCGTTTTTGACGCTATTTCCCGCCTCGTCGATCAATTCTAGCTGTACCCAGTTTTTCCCTGGCTTGAATCCTTTAAGATATATAGGTTGCCATTGGTCGATCGCAAAGCTTTGGCCGTTAACTGTGGCTCGAATTTTCCAATCGAGTATTTCATCTTGGGAATTTTGTTGCGCCACTTGGTGCAGGGGAGCATTTGTCAGGTAAAAGTCGAGCATGATGGGTTCTGCCCCGTAGCTGCCTTGGGGGCTGTTGTACGTTAATAGGGGCAATGTTCGATCGGGATTATTGTTCTGTGTTTTGGTAAAAATGTGGAAGGTGGTTTGGGCGTAAGCACCTTCGTTTTTAAAGCTTTCTTCCCAAGGACGAGCCGCGAACACCCGCAGGGTATGGGTTCCGGGTTCTAAGTCTGAGAGTGTTAAAGGCTGGTTGATGTCGTAAACTGCTGCATAAGGTTGGTTGTCTAATAAAACTTGCAGGTGGGGCCCCAAACCCAAGTTTGCGTCTTTGAAAAGGGGTAAGTTCTTTACTTGGAACTGAACGGACACATTTATATCCTGAAGCACTTCGTCAGGTTTGGGATTCAAAATACTAATTTGAGGCTGATATATTTCTAGCGCCTGACGCAGTTGTTGAATGGCTTCTGGGGGAGAAACCTCTGAAATTTTGTTTGCTGGGGCGGTAGCTGAGCCGCTCTTGTTCCCTGATGCGGGCAATTCGGACTCGCGCGCCCCACAACTTGCTAAACCGAAAATTAATACTGCTGCTGCGAACAATGCCACCAGCCTGCCCGCAACCGTTCTGTGCCAATTGATGCCAATCACGCAACCATACTCCTAGAAGCCTTCTCATAGGGAACTATAGCCCAAAACTGAATGTTGTATTGGGGAATTGCCGATCGAGAATTCCTGAGAGCTCTCTTCCTTGGGTTGAGCGTCTGCGGGGGACTAATCCGAGCTCGCGAATAAATCTCGCAGCCGTTTTCCCAAAAATCTCTCTATAAACTGAGTATTCCTCAATTACCTTATCTTTGAGTTTTGTAAATTTAATTCCAATACCCCTTGACTTTTGCGAGGCTATATGAAAAATAAAGGGCTGATAGCATCAAGAATAGAAGATTTTTTAAGTATTGTTAACAAGCGATGAATAGTCCTGTAGCAAGCTTATAATTCATAAAACTCCCTCAAAAGGAGCAGCCGCATCAAACCTGATACTAAGGATGCGATCGGTTGCTTCAGATAACGAGAAGAGTTGGCAGTACCCAGATATATTGTTAGGGACACTGGGGAACTGGCTTCTTTAGAGAAGCAAAACGCTTGGGGAAACGGTACGCCTGCATCTAACTCTGCAAAGAGTGAATTGCAAGCAGTATCGATCAACCGAGAATACCCCGCCTAATTAAGCGTGGGAAATGTCAGATACAGTATTCAGTTCTCGTTCCTTGTCTTACCGAGAGGAGAGTCTTCATGACCATTAGTCCTCCAGAGCGAGAGGTAAAAGTTAGGGTAGTAGTCGATAAAGATCCCGTTCCAACTTCTTTCGAGAAGTGGTCTAAACCGGGACATTTCGATCGCACTCTAGCTAAGGGGCCAAAAACCACCACTTGGATTTGGAACCTCCACGCTAACGCTCACGACTTCGACAGTCATACAAGTGATTTAGAAGACGTTTCGCGCAAAATCTTTAGCGCTCACTTCGGCCACTTGGCAGTAATTTTCGTATGGTTAAGCGGCGCATATTTCCACGGCGCTAAATTCTCCAACTACGAAGCTTGGCTGACAGATCCAACAGCCATTAAGCCCAGCGCTCAAGTGGTTTGGCCGATTTTTGGTCAAGAAATTTTAAATGCAGATGTAGGCGGCGGCTTTCACGGAATTCAGATCACCTCTGGTCTGTTTCAACTGTGGCGCGCTAATGGCATCACTAACTCATACCAGCTATATTGCACTGCGATCGGCGCTTTGGTAATGGCAGCTTTGATGCTATTTGCCGGTTGGTTCCACTATCACGTCCGCGCTCCGAAGCTGGAATGGTTTCAGAACGTAGAATCGATGATGAACCACCACTTGGCAGGTTTGCTAGGCTGCGGATGCTTGGGCTTTGCAGGACAACAAATTCACGTTGCTCTGCCGATAAATGCTTGCATGGACGCGATAGATGCAGGCGCACCCCTGACAGTGGGCGGCAAGCTGATTAAAACAGTTGCTGATATCCCCCTGCCGCATGAGTGGATTTTGACACCGGGCTTGATGGCTGACATCTACCCGAGTTTCGCAAAAGGTTTAACCCCCTTCTTCACCCTCAACTGGGGCGCATACGCAGACTTCCTGACCTTCAAAGGCGGTCTGAACCCTACTACAGGCGGTTTGTGGCTGACAGATACAGCGCACCATCACTTAGCTTTGGCAGTGCTGTTCATCGTCGCTGGACACTTCTATCGCACGAACTGGGGCATTGGCCACAGCTTCAAAGAAGTTCTGGAAGCTCACAAAGGCCCCTTCACTGGCGAAGGCCACAAGGGAATGTACGAAATTTTCACACAGTCTTGGCACTGCCAACTGTCGTGGAACTTGGCCTGGATGGGCTCTTTGAGCATCATCGTGGCTCACCACATGTACGCGATGCCTCCGTATCCGTACATCGCAACCGACTACCCGACTCAGCTATCCCTGTTCACCCACCACATGTGGATTGGCGGATTCCTGATTGTTGGAGCAGCGGCTCACGCAGCAATTTTCATGGTGCGAGATTACAATCCGACTCAGCACGTTAATAACTTGCTCGATCGCGTAATCCGCCATAGAGATGCAATTATCTCTCACCTCAACTGGGTTTGCATATTCTTAGGCTTCCACAGCTTCGGTTTGTACGTTCACAACGATACAATGCGGGCTTTCGGTCGTCCTCAAGATTTGTTCTCGGATACCGGGATTCAGTTGCGTCCGATATTTGCCCAGTGGGTGCAAAACATCCACGCTTTGGCTCCGGGAACAACAGCGCCTAATGCTACGGAAATCGTCAGCCACGCTTTTGGCGGCGGTGCAGTAGTAGTCGGTGGCAAAATAGCGATGATGCCGATCGAATTGGGTACGGCGGACTTCTTAATCCACCACATCCACGCTTTCACAATTCACGTTACAGTCCTGATTCTTTTGAAGGGCGTGTTATTTGCACGCAGTTCACGCTTGGTTCCTGACAAAGGTAACTTGGGCTTCCGGTTCCCTTGCGACGGCCCCGGCCGTGGCGGCACCTGCCAAGTATCCGGTTGGGATCACGTTTTCCTCGGCTTGTTCTGGATGTACAACTGCATCTCGATCGTGATTTTCCACTTTAGCTGGAAAATGCAGTCGGACGTGTGGGGAACAGTATCGCCAGACGGCACAATTTCTCACATCACCGGCGGCAACTTCGCACAAAGTGCGATCACGATTAACGGCTGGCTGCGGGACTTCCTGTGGGCGCAAGCTTCTCAGGTAATTCAGTCCTACGGTTCGGCACTGTCGGCCTACGGTCTGATGTTCCTAGCCGGACACTTCGTATTCGCTTTCAGCTTGATGTTCCTGTTCAGCGGCCGCGGCTACTGGCAAGAACTGATTGAGTCCATTGTTTGGGCTCATAACAAACTCAAAGTGTCTCCGTCGATTCAGCCTCGCGCTCTGAGCATTATTCAGGGTCGGGCAGTGGGTGTAGCTCACTACCTCCTGGGAGGAATTGTCACTACTTGGGCATTCTTCCTAGCGCGAATCATCTCGGTAGGGTAAACTACCTTTAGGTTTTGGATTCAGGATTTGGGAGCAATCTCAAACCCAGAATCCAAACCTCGGAACCGAACCTCTTCAACGTTCAGGATTCAGGATTAATCAAGGCTTATGGCAACGAAATTTCCAAAATTTAGCCAAGACCTTGCCCAAGACCCGACCACACGGCGGATCTGGTACGGGATTGCCACAGCGCACGATTTTGAAAGCCACGATGGCATGACCGAAGAAAATCTTTACCAAAAGATTTTTGCTTCTCACTTCGGCCACCTAGCAATCATTTTCTTGTGGACTTCGGGCAGCCTGTTCCACGTAGCATGGCAAGGTAACTTTGAACAGTGGATTAAAGACCCCCTAAATGTCCGCCCGATCGCTCACGCGATTTGGGACCCTCAATTCGGTGCTCCAGCAGTAGAAGCTTTCACTCAAGCTGGCGCTTCTAACCCTGTTGACATCTCTTACTCCGGCGTATACCACTGGTGGTACACCCAAGGGGTTCGGACTAACGGCGACCTGTATCAAGGAGCTATCTTCTTGCTACTGCTGGCTTCTGTCATGCTGTTCGCAGGTTGGTTGCACCTTCAGCCCAAGTACCGCCCGAGCTTGTCTTGGTTCAAGAATGCTGAATCTCGCCTCAACCACCACTTGGCTGGTTTGTTCGGTGTCAGCTCTTTGGCTTGGACGGGTCACATGGTTCACGTTGCTATCCCCGAATCTCGCGGACAGCACGTAGGTTGGGACAACTTCTTGTCAACTCCGCCTCACCCAGCAGGTTTGGCTCCGTTCTTCACGGGTAACTGGGGCGTATACGCCGAAAACCCAGATGCAGCGAGCCATGTCTTCGGTACTGCCGAAGGTGCAGGAACAGCAATTCTGACTTTCTTGGGTGGCTTCCATCCTCAGACAGAATCTCTGTGGTTGACAGATATTGCTCATCACCACTTGGCGATCGCAGTTCTGTTTATCGTTGCCGGTCATATGTACCGGACTAACTTCGGTATCGGTCACAGCATCAAAGAAATGTGTGACGCCAAAGATTTCTTTGGCAAAAAAGTTGAAGGCCCGTTCAATATGCCTCACCAAGGCATTTACGAGACCTACAACAACTCGCTGCACTTCCAATTGGGTTGGCACCTCGCTGCTTTAGGCGTGATCACCTCCCTGGTAGCACAGCATATGTACGCGATGCCTCCCTACGCTTTCATGGCGCAGGATCACACGACAATGGCTGCGTTGTACACCCACCACCAGTACATTGCTGGTTTCATCATGGTCGGCGCTTTCGCCCACGGAGCTATCTTCTTGGTGCGGGACTACGATCCTGAAGCAAATAAAGGCAACGTGCTCGATCGCGTGTTGCAGCACAAAGAAGCGATTATCTCTCACTTGAGCTGGGTGTCGCTGTTCTTGGGCTTCCACACTCTCGGCCTGTACGTTCACAACGACGTTGTAGTCGCTTTCGGAACTCCCGAAAAACAAATCTTGATTGAACCAGTGTTCGCACAGTTCATTCAAGCTGCTCACGGAAAGGCTCTGTACGGCATGGACGTACTGTTGTCTAACCCTGACAGTATTGCTTCTACCGCTTGGCCGAACTACGCTAACGTGTGGCTCCCAGGCTGGTTGGACGGAATTAACAGCAGCACTAACTCTCTGTTCTTGGCGATCGGACCTGGCGATTTCTTGGTTCACCACGCGATCGCACTTGGCTTGCACACCACCACCTTGATTTTGGTCAAGGGCGCTCTGGATGCACGCGGTTCTAAGCTGATGCCGGACAAAAAAGACTTCGGTTATGCTTTCCCTTGCGACGGCCCCGGCCGTGGCGGTACCTGCGATGTCTCTGCTTGGGACGCGATGTACCTGTCTGTCTTCTGGATGCTGAACACCCTAGCTTGGGTAACGTTCTACTGGCACTGGAAGCACCTGGGCATCTGGCAAGGTAATGTGGCTCAGTTCAATGAGTCTTCTACCTACCTGATGGGCTGGTTCCGCGATTACCTCTGGCTGTATTCTTCTCAGTTGATCAACGGTTACAACCCGTATGGTACTAACAACTTGTCAGTCTGGGCTTGGATGTTCTTATTCGGACACCTCGTTTGGGCAACTGGTTTCATGTTCCTGATCTCTTGGAGAGGTTACTGGCAAGAGTTGATCGAGACTTTGGTTTGGGCTCACGAGCGCACTCCTCTGGCTAACTTGGTTCGCTGGAAAGACAAGCCTGTTGCTTTGTCGATCGTCCAAGGTCGTTTGGTTGGCTTAGTTCACTTTACTGTGGGCAACGTCCTCACTTACGCGGCCTTTGTAATTGCCTCGACAGCCGGGAAATTCGGGTAACTCTGAACTCTGGTTTCTAGGTAATTAAATGAAATCCCCTGCCTTCTGGCGGGGGATTTTTTGATAGGCGTCAGTTAAAATTGAATGGATTTACAGCCTCTGCCAAATGAGTAGAGTAAAGATTTTCGGTAGCGACATGGCTGTAGGGATCTACCTTGTTGTTTGTGTTACCGTGAGTAAAAATTCTAATTTAATACCCCTAATATAACAATGACAGCTAATCCCAACCGCACCTTCACATTGGATAACAATACACAAGCCTCAAATCCGGGAGGGCTTAATGTAAATTATCTATGTTGGATTCGCTCATTTCCTCAAGAACCAGTTTGTCTTATTTCTTCATTAACCGTAACAATTGGATGCGCTCTGTTAGTCAATTGGGCTTTGTGGAGTGGCATATCCGCTCTTTTACATGAACGCATACCGATTTTGCCATTCATTTTGATTACACTTTTTCTGCCGATTAATTCGGCTTTCTGGAAGGTTATATCTCCAATCCTGCACAAGGCTAGATTTTTAGCTATACATATCCGCGAGCGATGCCTATATGGATGTGTTAATCCTGGAATTGTTATTAACTCAAACCCAACTCTTGTTGCAGTTTTTACCGATCTCAGGACAGGTGAAACCCCACATCAGGTAATTAAAGTTTTGCCTCAGCCACTTAAACGAACTAAGATGGGAATCCCACCAGTTGGTATGAGGTTGGCTACTATCGCTTTGTACGAAGGAACTGTTCAGAATGGACATTGGGATGACTTCCATCCAATAGTAATTAACTGCGTAAGTGACAATCAGACTGATATCGATCGCGTCCTTCAAAGCATCCCCGATTGGGAGTGGCTTGAGCTTGAATTAGGGCTTGGAGAAATCCCTAAGCAACCAGGGCTATATCCTATAAGCCAGATATAGGCAGTGTCAGTCACGCCTAAAGTTTTTAAACAGGCTATTGAGCACGGTCTAACAAATTGGTGGAAAGACAAGCCAGTTGCTTGGTCGATATTTCTGGCAGAGATTTTGTTTGATATGTTGGTGAAGTGTTGAGAATGAACAATATTTTTTATGGCGAAGTTAGCGCAAGAAACAATTGCTACTATCTTGAATTTGCAGGCGAGGCTTTTGGCAGGAATTGATGATGCTTCATCAGCAGAATTTGCAATATTTCAGCAATATGGGGAGATAGAAGCGACTGCTACTGTGTTGGAGCAGCTTCAAAATGCTACTGAAAGGTTAAGAAACCCTTACTCTCGCTTTTACACATTGCTGCTGCGGATTTCTGAATCACAGCCAACAGTTTCTTCTGCTATGCTAAATTTACTAGCTCAAACGATTGAGCAAGCACAAGCTGACGCCGATGCCGTCGAGGCCACTATCCGGGAAGCGAAAAGAGATTTTAACCTGCCATGAGTGAAAAACCGAAACTCCCTGAACCAGAAATAATCGAAAAGACTGTGAGAAATCTGCGAGGTGTCTGTCTACGGCTTGACGCTCTGACTCTCAGTTTAGATGAACTAATTGCGATGGTTGAAGCTGATATTCGCAACAGTCCGATTAATGTTCATCGGCGGGAGAATGCGAAGCGGTTGGCTGAGTCTGTTAAGTAGGAATAAAAGTGCGATTTTATGAAACCTGTTCTGAATAAAGGGCAAGTGACAACATGGAAAGACGATCGGGGGTTTGGCTTCATTAAACCGGATGATGGCAGTAAAGAAGTTTTCTTGCATATCAGTGCGCTGAAGGAAGCAAGTCGCCGCCCAAAAGTCGGAGATACGATTTTGTACGAGCGAGTTGCTGAAACAGACGGGAAAGTACGTGCTACTAGAGCATCAATTCAAGGTGTTGCACCTCGACATCAGCCAAAAAAGCAGATACCACAGAAACGCGGTGTACTCAAAACAGTTGTGGGTATTGGGATTCTGGCTGTCATTGTGCTTTTTACAATGCAGTTGAGTCGCTGTCGTTCTCTCTCTCCAATTACATCGATCGCAAAACCAGGATGTACTATCAAAGGCAACATCTCGATCGATACAGGCAATAAGGTTTATCACATTCCAGGCATGGAAGATTACAAATCAACAGTTATCGATCCAGCTAGCGGTGAGAGATGGTTTTGCACAGAGTCAGAGGCGATAGCCAATGGTTGGCGTAAAGCACCGAGGTAGCCCCAGCATCCCAACAACCGCGCTGCACCGGAACGGATTGCCGAGTGAAGAAGCAAGAAGTCGATATCCCCCTTTTTGCTATGGTGGATTTACTCGATCCCCCAATTGACTATGCAACTCTACGTTGAAAGCAAAAGAAAGAAAATTGAGGTGATACGCAAGCAATCTTCTGAAGCCGAGATTATTGATGTGACATCCAAAGCCGATCGACCTTGGATAAAGTTGAATCCATTTTAGCTGTAAAGATTAAACTGTTGACCTGGTTTTCCTCAGCTTCAAATCTCTCCATTGACCTGCATCTGATGCACCTTATCGGCCAACTCTTGGCGGCTTTCCTTGTCGAGTGCATCAATTGCCAGCATTCCCAAGTACACGACTTCCTTCTGGGTTAGTCTGGTCGCTAGGGCTTGTTTTTGAATGACTTCCTTGATCGCGGAACTGACCGCGATCGCCGTATTAGTTTTAGCCACGAAGAATAATCAACTATTAATAACTTTCCTTGATGTTACCATCGTCGATCCGATTAAGTACAATAATGTTTGACTAACTACAGTTAATCATGCTATAGTGTAAAAAACACAAAAAAGCGATCGCCCCAATCTCGAATGCTCAAGGTCGATCGGCTATTCTTCCAAAACCTCAACCAAATCCTCAATCATCACATCAAAAGTTCGAGCTAACCTCCGCAGGCAAGTAAAGTCTACCATTGCCATTTCAGGACGACGAGCATAGCTTCTGACGGTGCTATAAATTACCCCAGAGCGATCGGATACTTCCTTAAGCGTCCAGCCCTTCTCCGCCGCTAGTTCCCGAATTTTTAGCCTGACTAAACCCATGCTTGAGAGTTGATGCAATTGCGTAGTTATTTTATAAATATAGATTATTTTGACCGAGGATGCTCAAGGTCGATCGGCTATTCCTCCAAAATCTCTACCAAATCCTCAATCATAATATCGAAAATGCGAGCCAACCTATGTAAGTAGGCGAAATTAACGGTTGTCATGCCTTGACATTGGGCATAGTTTCTGATGGTGCTGTAACCAATGCCCGATCGATCGGAAACTTCCTTAAGCGTCCATCCATTCTGCTCTGCAAACTCCCGAATCCGCAACCTAACTAAGCCTTTACTCATACTTACTTGACAAATGACAATATGCTGTCGTTTAATATTATGTATCTGAAAAAGCGATCGGCTATTCCTCCAAAACCTCAACCAAATCCTCAATCATCACATCAAAAGTTCGAGCTAATTTCAGCAGTAAGGTAAAGTCAACCGTTGTCAGCCCGGGACAGCGGGCATAGTGCTTGACAGTGTTGTACACCACCCCAGAACGTTCTGAAACTTCTTTGAATGTCCAACCTTTCTCGGCGGCTAGTTCTCTGACTTTAATTCTAACTAAACCCATGCTTGACAATGGGTGTCATGACACCTTACAATAATTTTATCTGAAAAAGCGATCGCCCTCTGGCCTGGAAAACTAAAAGGCGATCGTTTTGAAAACTTAAATAGACAGTTACTAGCTGTCTGACCTACCATCAATAGATTTATCTACAATCAGAATAGGCACTTACTATGATATCAGATACTTCGAGAAAATCATCGACGATCGCAGAATCAAAGATAATTCATAAATCTCCCATCCTGCATCCGCTGGCGCGATTCGTCACCGAAGAAACAGTCGCACTGCTGTTCGATATCGCAGTAGACGACATTTACCGCATCGAATGCTGCCGCTACATGGTTTACGTGCACGGTAAAAGCATCAGCCGGTTTGTCAGCTACGCCGATTTTCCCCCAATTCTAGAAGTAAAGCCGATCGCCCTTCAAGATTTTGGCAGATGGTACAAACGCTGGAAAAGCAAGCTAGCACCGGCATTTTGGACTAAATTCTACACGCACAAGTTTAAAAAAGCTGTTTCAGTTGACAGATTGCTGGAGTGGGGGCTCTTGGTAGCTAATGTTAAATCGGTGATTTCAGGGGCCGCGCTGCAACAGTTACGAGATGTTTACGCCCAAGAAAAAGATTTAATGGAAAAATTTTAAAGTGCGATCGCACGAGCAACTGTGAGAATGGGCACAGGCACAATTCAAATAAATGGCTAATGGATACAATGGAGGTAGAAAATGGACAATCACCATGCCTAGAAAAATTCGCGAGTTAAAAGCTCAGATTACCCGCGAAGGCTTTATTTGGCAAAACGCGGAAAAAGTAGCCATGAGAGATAGCAGTATCCTTTGATTTGCAAAACCTCAACAATTCCAGGCAAAGACGGAGATGATGTGCCACGCTATGAGAGAGAAACAATTGGCAATATTGTTAGCAGAACTCGACGAATTAAAGCAAAAAGATTCATGAATCGATACAGTATGAGCGTCCAATTGTCTGACGAAGATCAACTTTTCCTAGTGACGATTCCAGAATTTGCCGATCGCGTTATCATGCCCTGTACCCACGGCAAAACCCGCGAAGCAGCCATCCGACATGGAGAAGAAGTGCTCGAAATGTATCTAGAAGCTTGGCAGAAAGAAGGTGAACCCATCCCGAAACCTAGCATTCTTCAAATCGCCTGAGTATAATCCAAAGCCGAAAAGTTTGTGAATCACAGCTATCCTTATTCGTGAATCGCCTGTTCTCTTTGTCTATTAAACTGAGACAACTATACGATGGAATTAGACTATTGATGAATTGCTGATTTTACCGATCGCGATTTAACTCTTAAAACACTTCATCCTCTATTCCTACCCACCATTCCCCTAGATTCATTAAATCCTGCTGGATATCGGCAAGTTCTGTCACATATTCTTCAGCAGAAATTTCCGATCGCCTTTCTTGCAATTTTTTCAGCCGCAGTTGCACTAACAGCCAAGGTTTGGAAATTCCGTCGGTTGCTTCGATATATTTCGCTACGTCTTGGCTATTCATGATTCTTTTTTAGATTGGATTTTTTTTACCGCAGAGAGCGCAGAGAGCGCAGAGGAGGAGAAGAGAGAGATGTATATTTATGATGCTAATTTATTTAATCGGTTGCTTTGATATATTTCGCTACGTCTTGGCTATTCATGATTCTTTTTTAGATTGGATTTTTTTTACCGCAGAGAGCGCAGAGAGCGCAGAGGAGGAGAAGAGAAAGATGTATATTTATGATGCTAATTTATTTAATATCATACCTTTTTTGAAATCGATTAAACAACTCTCTTTTTTCCATGTCAGTTGCAATTTATATTTTGCACCATTGTCGAGAACAGGCAAGATGCCTGTTCCACAAACAATGAGTTCTGTTGTGTGGTGGGATTCTAGCCCGCCCGCCAACATCTTTTACTTGTAATCAGAAGTCTGAATGTTCTTCAACTTCGCTGCGTATTTCATGCCGTATTCCGGGCGGCAGAAGCGATCGATCTGAGACTCGAAAAACGCCCGATTCGCCTTCAAATGCTTCGGATTTGGATCGTCCAAAGGATACAGTAGGGCAACCCGCAAAGCTTGAATCACCCCCGAAGTAACGCAGTACATCGATCGCTGGAACGTTACGCCAATTTGATTGAGAATATCATCCTCGCCGCGACACCGCTGTTTGTAGAAATCCATCAAATAAGGCGGCAGGAAGTGCAGCATATCTTGTGCTAGCAAAGTCGGCGGAATTCCGGCAGTACCTACTGGGAATTTATCTGCATACAAAACTCCGTAGTGGAAGTCTTTTTGATCGTCGGGAACTTCCTTGGCTTGCGCGTTGTACGATTTGGTTCCCCGGAACGGCGAAGTGCGGTAAAATATAGCTTCTACATAAGGTAGCGCTGCTTCGTACAGCCAAGTGAAACCTTTAGATTTCGGGATTATTTCGTAGGTTTCTCCGTCGATGACAACGTGGTGGTAAATCGGACGACCGGCGATCGCAAATATGCCATTTGTGATGAAATCCATCGCCTGCGGGACTGTGGTAACTTTGCCTTCGTCGTACAAGTCGGAAACTTCAAAAAACACCGGGGCCATTACTTCCCAAAACAAGCCGAGATTGCTGTAATAAGACATCTGGCGGCACTGTTCTAAAAACATTTCGGGGAATGCTTTGTGCAGCGCCAGCATGAACGGGTCTTTTTTGAAGTAAGCTTTAATAGCCCGATCGGCATTAGCTTTGTATTCGTCGGTGTCGAGATAAGGGTCAAACTGATTGACGGGAACGTACATCCCCCGGTGCCAAAGCATCGACCTCATAACTTCTTCGGCAAATTCCATGTTAATGCGATCGTGCCACAAATGGTGAAAAAGTCGTGGCTGTTTACCAATTTCCCCTTTTTCCATGAACTCCAAAAGTTCTGGATGGGCGCTACCAGTCCCCCGCCAAATCCGCAAATCTGCATCGTCACCTGCATAGTGATTTTGCAAGTCTAAATACTCCTGGGGTAAGAAGTATTTAAAGAAGGGAAGCGGGTGTAAAAATACCCGTTCGGCGATGTAAAGCAAATCCCGCCAGTAGAAGTCCATCGGCACCGCGTAGGCTTTCCAAATCGCGATAATTTGCATCAGATTTTCCGGCGTATCGGGAATCATTGCGCCGCCGGCTTCCAGCCTGTGGATTACATCTGCAAATTCGTGCTTGGAAGGAGGCAATTTAGTTGCTGGTTTAGTAGGAGTTTGTACCATTGTTTGTTCCTTGATTTGAATGAATTTCACTATTTAGAAATATTCAGAATTTGGCCTAGGGCTTACGCACAGGCATTCAGAAATTTGGTTCCTTTACGAATATTTTTCGTTAAAGTCACGAGGAAGGGTAAAAAACTAAGGTTTGAATGTTTTTATGCCTCCAATAATTTCGGAGGCAATCTTCTTGTTCGCAATCCCAGGCTCTGCAGACAGATAGCGCAAAATTTTGCAGTTAATCGTCGTTTTTGTCATCCCAAGGCTCACGACCTTGGGGAGAGCGGATGTTAATTAATGAGCCGTTCGAGCGAGTAATAGAAAAAGCATTAAATTCATCGTCGTCCATCTCGCCAACAACTCTGATTGTTTCACCTTTTGATACATTAATATCGCGCCACCGGCGGGGGCCGGCATCGATTCTAATTCGACCGCTACCGTCGTCGATAATCCATTCATTGTCATCAGCGTCTCCAAAACCGACTACTTTTCCAGAGATGGTAATTGGTGTTCTCGACGGTTGCAAATCGCTGATTCGAGTTAGGGATTGTGCAAAGGCAGAAGTTGCTGCTCCAGATGAAAGAATGGTTGTCACTGCGAGCAAACTAAAAAGTTTTTTCCGTTTCATGAGTTCTTATTTCCTGGCAATTAGTGCTATTTTGTCAGTTAGCTAAAACTCTCACGTCTATTTATGAAGATGCCGCCGTTGACTGCTCTCTCCTACTTTAACACATTTATAATCTGCTGGGATCGGGAAGAAGAAGAAAGCAGAAAGAAGAAGAAAGCAGAATCATAAAAGACTCGTACTTTTTCCATCCTCCACTTTCTCACGCTCTATTTTTCCGGCTGATAGCTGACAGCTACTTGAGAATATCTACCCGTTGACAGAGTTACTGCCATCGCATTTGTAGTAGACTCGCTCCACTTCAGCAGCCACACCGGTTGCACTCCCAAGAAGAAAATTATCCCGGCTAAAACTAGGGCGGGCATATTTTCGGAAAACTTAACCGCAGGGTAGTAAGCCGTGGCGTTGTCCAACTTTCCAAAACAGGTGCGGTTGAGCAGAATTACAAAGTAAACTGCTGTTAACCCGGAGGCTAAAATGCACAGTAAAGTCGGAATTGGAAATGCTGAAAAACTGCCTTGGAATACTAAAAATTCGGCGATAAAACCGACTAAACCGGGAATGCCGGCGCTTGCCATGCCTCCCAAAACTAACAGCGAACTTGCTGTGGGCAAACCTCGCAGCGGGTTCATCAAGCCGTTGAGCACGTCCAAATCCCGCGTGCCGGCTTTGGTTTCGATGATGCCTACGAGGTAAAACAGCAAAGCTAAAATCAAGCCGTGGCTTACCATTTGCCCAACTGCACCGATTAAGGCAAGTTTTGTTCCGGCGGCGCAGGCAACGAGAATGTAGCCCATGTGTCCGATCGAACTATAGGCTACCATGCGCTTGATATCTTTTTGGGCGATCGCGCTCAAAGCACCGTACATCACGCTGACTGTCCCGATTATCGCTAAACCGGGAGCGACAATCGACCAAGTTTCGGGAAACAACTGCAAACCAAACCGGATTAAGCCGTAAGTTCCCAATTTCGCCAAAACACCTCCCAACAAAATTGCTGTTGCTGGCGAAGCTTCGACGTAGGCATCCGGCAGCCATGTATGCAGGGGCACTAAAGGAATTTTAATTCCCAACCCAATCAGCACAATAGTTAGCAGGATTAATTGAGTTTTAAAGGACAAGTCTTGAGTAGTAATCGCGCTGTAATCGAAGTTTAAAGAGCCACTCAGCCAAGCTACACCCAAAAATCCAGCTAAAACTAAAAGTCCCGAAACAGCCGTATAAATCAGAAACTTCATCGCCGCGTATTCCCGCTGCTTGCCACCCCAAATCGCAATTAAGAGGTAAAAAGGAATTAATTCTAGCTCGTAAAAAAGTACGAACAACAGCAAATTTTGAGACATCAATGCCCCAACGACACCCGCATTGATCAGCAAAATCATCGCGTAGTAAAGCTGTGGACGAGCTATTCCTTCGTCGGTGCCGTAAATCACTAATAGCGTCAACAATCCGGTTAAAACAATTAGCGGCACAGATAAGCCGTCAACCCCTAAGTTGTAACTCAAACCTAATTGGGGAATCCAAGGCAAATATTCTTGAAATTGCAGTCCTGAATTTGTCGTGTCAAATTGAGTCAGCAGCAAGATATTCAACAGGAAAATAGCAACAGCGAAGGCGGAGGCTATTGAGCGCAGTCGCATTGCATTGATATTTCCTGGTAAAAAACCCACCACCGCAGCGCCCAACGCGGGCAACCATAGCAAGGCACTAAGCATAATTTATGAACAGTGAAGAGTAAACAATCTATTTCCTACGCTTTTATGATTAATAATTTGAGATCTTAAATGTTAATTCGACCCCAAACTATTAATCCCAAATCGCATCAGGAATCAGTAACAATACTGATAGCACCCGTGTCTAAATCGTAGTATCCACCAACAATTTTCAGCTTGTTCTCCTCAATTAACTTAGATATAATAGGAGACGCTTTCAACCTTTGAGCTTGCAGCAAAACATTAGCTTTTACCGCATTTTCTAGATGATCGCCCGGTTGGTTTTTCGAGCTTTCTACAGCCGGCTTAATTGAATCAACTAAACTGCCAATTTGGCCGGGAACTGCAGCGCCTTTGAGGGTTGCACCTACCGCACCGCAGTTTTCATGCCCGACTACCATCAGCACTTTTGCTCCCAACAACAGCGTGCCAAATTCCAGGCTGCCAAGTTCTTCTGGAGTAACCACATTTCCGGCCACGCGACAGACGAATAAATCTCCAAATCCCTGATCGAAGATAATCTCGGAAGGAAAGCGGGAATCTGCACAGCCGAGAATAGCAGCAAAGGGTTTTTGACCTTTGGCTACTTCGGTGAGCCTGGATAAGTCTTGGTGGGGATTTGTACGTTTTCTGTCAACAAATCGCTTGTTCCCGTCCATTAGCTGTTTTAAAGCTGCATCGGGACTCATGTCATTTTGAGCAATGGCTGGTGCCGGTGCAGCCACATCAGCACCTAGTCGTGCTGCGAGTATTCCTGTACCTATTGCTCCTGCTACAAATTTGAGTGAATTACGTCGGGAAAGATTGACTGGTCGGTTATTGTCTTTCATGTACTTGGGATTGTTGGATCGGGTTGAAATCTTTATTCAAGAATTCATTTATTTAAGACTTTAGGTGATAAATGTTACCTAAAATTTTAAGTATTTGAAATCTTTATTCGAGAATTCATTTATTTAAGATTTTAGGTGATAAATGTCACCTAAAATTTTAAATGTTATATCTCTTTACCCGCCAACAATCAGCGAGAGACGAGCCAACAAAGGCCAGCTTACTAGCAGTCCCAAAAGTGCAACTCCGAACAAAATGGTCAGGGCGTAAAATTGAGTTTGACCGTTGACGTTGTATTTGAGACTTTGACCGCCTAAAACTGTGGCAAAACCTATTAAATTTACGAATCCGTCAACAATATTGCGATCGACCCAGGATATGATTTGGGATACCAGACCGACGGCAAATACCACTGTGACGCGGTAAAGTTTGGCGGTGTAAAAGTCGTAGGCAAAGAAGTCTTGTACGGCTTGAGAACCAATTCGCACCGGTTTTTCCCACTTTTCGTTGAGATAAATAAATGCCCCTGCACCGATGCCGATCACGCTTGACAAAACTAACAGTCCGGCCGCAGTATAATTCAAAGTTGCCAAAGGCAAAAGTTGCCACGCGGCGAGCAAGTGCGGAACGTGCAAGGTAAATCCCATTAACACGGTCATCGGCAAGATAAAAGGCCAGGAAACTTCGGGGGAACGTTCGGTCATTTGCTTTGGTTTACCACCAAAAACCAAACCGAAAACGCGCACTAAGCCAAAAGCAGTTACACCGTTGACAAACAGCAGGACTCCTAACAGTGAAGGGTGGGTATTCCAAAACCCGCCTGCTAGTTCCGATAAAGCCCAGAAGCAGCCGAAGGGCGGCAGTCCAATTACTCCAGCAGCGCCGACCAGAAACGATATTCCCGATATGGGACGCTTGGGCCACAAACCGCCGAGAGCTCGGACATCCTGAGTGATGCTGTTCCAAACTACTGAACCAATGCTCATCACCAGCAAACCCATTGCCAAGGAATAAGCAAATATCAATGTCAAAGCTGTTTGGGTTTGTCCGGTACCGACGGCGATAAATACTAAGCCCATGTAAGAGCTAACTATATAAGATAGCGTGCGCTTGATGTCGATTTGGGCGATCGCAATTAAGGAAGCACCCACAGCCGTTGCAGCACCTACAATAATAGTTGTCTTCAGTCCCACGGGCGACAAAGCGATGACCGGCTGCAATTTAATCAAAATCCAAGCGCCGGTTTCCACAACTACCGTGTTCCGCAAAATCGTTGCCGGTAGCGGGCCTTCCATCGCCTCATCCAGCCACAGGTGCAAGGGAAACTGAGCGCATTTGCCCATCGGGCCGGCAATCAAAGCTAAACTCAACAGCGTGGCGACGGTGGGGTCGATGTTTGCCGTCTTGGCCCAAACTGCCAATTCATCAAAATTCCAAGTTCCAGCCAGCGGCAGAATTGCAACTACTCCCATCAATAGGAATAAGTCTCCCACCCGCTTGGTCAAGAAAGCGTCGCGGGCTCCTGTCACCACCAAAGACTGATTGAACCACAGCCCGATTAGCAGGTAAGTTCCCAGAGTCAGGACTTCCAAAATCATGTAGCTGAAGAACAGAGAGTTGGACAAAACTAAGCCGCACATCCCAGCTTCAAACAGCCCCATCAGGGAGAAGAACCTCGCCCAGCCCCAGTCCATTTCCATGTAGCCGAAGGCATAAACCTGCGCCACAAAGTTTAGTCCGGTAATCAAAACTGTAGCCCCGACGGTGACAACAGAGATTTCTACGGGAATGGTGAGGTCTAAACCTGCTACATTCAGCCAGGGAATCAACTGCTGTTGTGCCGGTTGGTTCCAGGCTGCGGTTAGGGCTATGACGCCGTGGGCGAAAGCGAAGAAGGTTAAAATGGCGTTTATGTAACCGGAGGGTCTAGGTCCCGTGCGGCGGGTTAGTCCAGGAAACCACAGTATCGACAGAAATGCGCCGATGAGTGGGTAGCAAGGTATAAACCAAACGGTCTGGAGTAAGATTTGAGCCATTGGCACTACCTGTAAATGTTACAAAAAATTAATAATCTGAGAATAATCTCGATCGCCAGTAAAGAAATTTTGGGGGTGACTGCGAATTTCTTGTCGTTTTGAAGCCGGCGCTTCAGAATAGACTTATTAATTTTATATTAAGGATTGCCGGAAATTTTCATATTTGCTGATTAATGGTACTTATCGGGAGATAAATTATACTTATACGATGCAAAAATAAGAGGGCCGGCCAAAAGTCTCCAACCCGCTTGTATAGCGGGTTTTGCCTGTAGAGAAGTAGAGAATCGGTGTTAACCGTCGGTATTTTTTTTAGTGATTAAAGCTGGTCAATTTCCCAAGCTGCTAACGGAAGTTTGGCTTGGCGCTGTCCGATCGCCCTTGCCCTAACATTCAAAAGACCGATCGGCGTATGTAACAAATCTACCAGATCGAGGCGGGCGAGATCACTTTTAGCCGCAGCAACCGGCAACTCCTTTAACAGCCACCTAGCCAGCCGATACAAATATTCGCCTGTGGTAAAGTCACGCATCAAATCGACACCGTGGAGTTCGTGCAAATATTTATTAGATTCGCCGTACCGATACCATTGACTTTGCAACTGTTTTATTGTAGAACGGTGGCGGTGTCGGACGATCGCACTTTCGGCAAAATACATTTTATAGGATGTTTGTCGCAAAATCCGCCAGCACAAATCCGCATCGCCACCACTCGTAAGGTAAGGGCGAAACAAACCGATTCCTGCTAAAATCTGCCTGCGTACAGCTAAGTTAGCCGTTTGACCGTAGGCACAAAAAGGGTGAGCGAGAGTATGTTTTTGAGATAAAGTATTGTCGCGGGCTGCGTGTTTTTCTAAGAGACTATTACCGGGGAGGGCGAGAATTTCCCCCGCGCTAATTCCTACTTCTAAGTCAACAAACGGTTTAACTAAATTTTCCAGCCATTGAGTTTCGGGGCGACAGTCTGCATCGGTAAATGCAATGATTTCGCCTGTGGAGGCGCGAATCCCTTGATTGCGGGCGGCGTAGGAACTTTGAATGCGATTTTCGGTGAAATGGCGAATGGTTATTCTATCCAAATTGCCTCCCCCCCTTACCAAGGGGGGGACTGAGGGGGGGTTCAAGTTTGTAGCTGTTTGGAGAATACTTGAAGTGCGATCGCGACTTTTGTTGTCTACTATGAGATATTCTACACTGTGTGGCGGATAAGTTTGCGATCGCAAACACTCGATTAAATCCGGCAAATCCCTCTCACCGTTATAAACAGGTACCACAACCGAAACAAGGGGTAAAAACTCCGCACTTTTCATTCATCCTCTCTGATGGTTGTTGAATCAATCAGGAATAAAGTCCTTACTACGAACCAGTTTTATTTCACCTTTTTTGAAGTTTTTTTAAATCTAAAACTGGCAAGATGCCCGTTCCACAACTGCATTGAGTTCTTGTGGAACGGGCATCTTATTTGTTTTTTAACATGGCAGAAAACATCAGCTACATATGCTGTAATCTTTATTAATAATCCGCTTTCAACTGTTACCAGCCAACATCAGAATCATTAACACTAACACCCCGTTAGTTAAATAAAAGATCCCAACAACCTGAGTTTCCAGCCAGCCGCACAGTTCTAAATGATGGTGCAGCGGAGCCATTTTTAACAGGCGCTTGCCGATGCCATCCGGGCCTTTTGTAGCTTTGTAATAACCTACTTGAGCAATTACCGACAGCGTTTCTACAAAGAAAATCCCGCTGATAATTAATAATATCCAAAGGCTGTTTGTTAATAAAGCTACCGCACCCAACGCACCGCCCAAAGCTAAGGCCCCTGTATCGCCCATAAACACTTTGGCTGGATTGCGATTGTGAGTTAAGAAACCGAGACAACTGCCGCTGATGCAGGCGCAAAATATCATTAATTCTGGCGAAGTTGAGGCTACAGATGCGCCTAATCCCAAAAGTGCGATCGCCCCTAAACCTCCCATCAACCCATCAACGCCGTCGGTAAGATTAGTAGCATTGCTTTCAGCCACTAACACAAAACCCGCCAGCGGCCAAAACAGCAAACCCAAAGGCAATACCCAACCGAAAGGCAAAGCAATGTTCGTAGAAATTGCTGGATTGTGCAACATTAACCACAGACAAAATAAAGCTGCAAAACCTATTTGCAAAGCTAATTTCATCCGAGGTGAAATACCTTTATTCGACTTGTGGCGCAGAATTTGCCAGTCATCCAGCCAGCCGATGAAACCGTAAGCTAAAGTTAAAGCAGATACTGCCACAACGTCTGAGTTAAAATTAGACCAGAGTAAAGCGACTGCGACTCCCGCCGGTACAAAAAAAACTCCGCCCATTGTTGGAGTTCCGGCTTTTTTCAAGTGGGCTTGGGGGCCGTCTTCGCGAATTATTTGTCCTGCTTTCAGTTTTTGGAGTACGGGAACTATTAGATAGCCCAATCCCGATGCAACGAAAGCACAAACCACTAGGGGTAAAAATAGCGATCGAGGCAAATTCAAAAATCTGCCCGCTGCTACATCTAAACCGATCGCTACAATGCCAAGTCCAAAACCCAGCACGAGCAATAAATTCCGACCTGTAAGTTTGAAAGGTATACTAAAAGGGATTCTTTCATCGACAAAGTTATCCATATCACTCCTGCACACACACCATTTGAGAATAAGCAATTGACAATTGAGGAATAGGGTGGGATACCGGAGATTGCAAAATCTCTTAGTTTTTATTCCCTGTTTCCGGTTGATGCTTTCACCCTGTTATCCGTTATTCGTCGCCTGCACCCGCATCATCTTCAGCTTCTTCTTCTAAATCATCGTAAGGATTGTCGTCAACTGCCATCAGTTCGGGAAATTCTTCTTCGTTGAGATAGTTGGGTTCTTGGACATCCCTTGCTAACAGGCGATTCTGAGATTCCAACCAGTCTAAAAGAGATGATTCCTGCTTTAATGGAATTACGTCCGCAGGCAAGTGGCGAGGGATTTGGCGCAGAGATGGGTTATACATGATTCTCGGTTTCTAAACGGAAAGACGCGATCGAGTAGAGGTAATATTTTGCCGAGTGACTGCTCTTTCGATCAATCGCTTGCACATCCGGCATTTAGCAGCGCTAGGGCATTATACCACAGAGACTGTTTGCTTCCGGATCTCGATAGGATGGCAGACCGAAAAGGAACTTGTCCCGAGCATGGGCCCCAGAATAACACTAAAATCCGCTCTTGCCAATCCTTTTTTAGCCGTAAGTATTGTAATCTGAGACGATCGCCCTTTAACAGATCCAGGACGCAGGGCTCTCTGGCAAGCGGCCGATTCACAACACTCTCCTAGTTTTCGCGTGAAGCCTGATGGCAAATAGCCTCTACATTGTTCAGTCAACTCTCAAGCAATAAATCTCAGGATGGATACCACCGCAGCCGTTTTATACAACAAAGAGGGTTACGACACCACAGGAAAGAGACTTCTGGGGCGTCATGCAGCCGGAGAAGGATTTCTCAAAAGCTTAGTCCAACACGGCACCGCTGACTCTCTCTACTGTTGTGCAGATAGCCAAACCACTTTTGAGGAATTTTGTGCCCGCATCGAACCTTGGCTGGAAACACCTCGGAAAGTCCGCTGGATTCCCACACAGCGGTCGGATTTGCTATCTCAACCGGGGACAATTTACCGACCCGACCCGGCCCTGGCAGACCTGGCTTGGGCGCGCAGATTTGTCGATCAGCGGGCCTACAGCATTTGCGGCGTTACCCACACAATCGGTACAAAATACGTCATGGAGGCGATCGGCGATTCGATCGCCGCACCGATACAGCCTTGGGACGCGCTGATCTGCACCTCTGGGGCCGTGAAAACAGCAGTAGAAGGAGTTCTGACGCAGTGGTCAGAATATTTAGCGCAGCGCAACGGCGGTCAACCGGAAATTTTGATCAAATTGCCAATTATTCCCCTAGGAGTCGATTGCAGCGCGTTTCCGCAGGGTGTGGAAGCAGTTAACAGCCGCCGCCAACAGCGACAAGAACTCGGCATTTCTCCCGGCGATATTGTTGTGTTGTTTGTCGGTAGATTAACTTTTTCGGCAAAAGCCCATCCCGTACCAATGTACATCGCCTTAGAACGGGCAGCACAGCAGACCAAAGCTAAAATCCACCTAATTCAAGCCGGTTGGATCGAAGATTTGAGAGAAGAACCCGACTTTAAAAATAGCGCGCAAATATTTTGTCCCTCCGTAAATGCTATTTTTTTAGACGGCAGAAAGCCGGAAATTAGAATTAATATTTGGTCGGCGGCCGACATTTTTATTTCGCTTTCCGACAACATTCAAGAAACCTTCGGACTGACGCCAATCGAAGCAATGGCTAACGGACTGCCGGCCATAGTTTCTGATTGGAACGGATACAAAGAATCAGTACGCCACGAAATCGATGGCTTCCGCATTCCCACACTCATCCCGCCGCCAGAAGCTTGTTTAGATTTAGCCCTAAATTATCTTGACGGTAGTTTGAATTGGCCGACTTACATGGGTCACACTTCCCTAGCCACAGCAGTTGATATTGATGCTTGTACCCGTGCTTTGTGTCTGTTAATTGACAGCGCAGAATTGAGAAAGCGGATGGGCGAAAATGCCCGACAAAGGGCGAGGGAAATTTATGATTGGAAAGTAGTAATTGCTGCTTACGAACAGTTGTGGCGGGAATTAGCAGAAATTCGGGTTTTGGCACCGGAATCGGCACCTTTAAAACCAGGGAAACCGCCTTATCCGCTAAGCGACGATCCGTTTCGGGTGTTGGGCCATTATGCGACGAGAACTTTAACCAATGATATGATGCTGAGTCTGGGTGCGATCGCCACACCAGAACTTCTGAAAGAGTTGCAGGCTATTTGGTTTAGCAGTTTCGGTCAAGACCGAAGAATCTCTGTTAAGATTCAGATGGAGATGTTAAAGGCGATCGAGCAAAAAGGTACTGTCAGCGCAGGCGAAATTCTCAGGCTTTATGCCAAAAACGAGCAAGAATTAGCACACCTGTATCGGACGCTACTCTATCTCGTAAAATTTGGCGTGCTAGTCATTGGGAATCGGTAATGGTTCATGCTAAATCGAATAAGATTCGGCGGTTTAAACCACTCCTTGTCAAAGGATTTTCGCGGCTAGACTGAAGATTAAAATAAATCTAGGGTTCGCACTACGTACAGAGAAGAAGAGGGCGGTTTGTGCCATTTTTTCAGTCATTTGTATCATATATCCTTAGCTAAATCCGCCCCTAAAAAATGCTAATGACTACTGACTAATGACTAATGACTACTGACTACTGACTAATGACTACTGACTACTGACTAATGACTACTGACTCTTAAAAAACTATGCTTAAAAAATCTGGACTATTAGAGATAATTGCTGGTAAAAATCGCGGTTTGCTGGCGACTCCAAACGACAAACAGGCGATTTTAAGTGCGATCGCCCAATTGGAAGATTACAACCCCACATCTCGCCCCGTCGAAGCCGCAGAGCTTTTAGAAGGTGATTGGCGGTTGTTGTACACCAGCAGTCGCGCCCTGTTGAATATTGACAGTTTTCCGCTGTTAAAATTAGGTCAAATTTATCAATCTATCCGCGTCAAAGAATCAAAGATTTATAACATTGCCGAAGTTTACGGATTGCCTTATTTAGAAGGAATTGTCAGCGTAGCTGCGAGATTTGAGGCCACCTCGGAACGGCGAGTGCAGGTAAAATTTGAGCGGTCGATTTTGGGTTTAAGCAGGTTGATTGGCTATGAATCTCCGGCAAAATATATCAATCAGATTGAGTCTGGTAAAAAGTTCGCTGCTGTAGATTTCAAGCTGGATACTCGCGAACAGCAGGGATGGCTGGATATTACTTATTTGGATGGCGATTTGCGGATCGGGCGCGGCAATGAAGGAAGTGTTTTTGTATTGACAAAAGAGTAGTTTTGTGATGTTTGATTTAGTGCGATCGATCTTTTGCTTGAAAGTTGCGATCGATCTAAAATGATAAAGAAATCGGCTTTTTTGCGGTTTTTGCGGTTTGTAACGTGTCTTTTTAGCAAAAACCGGGTGTCTGGGTTCCCAGCAGATAAATATCAACTTCATTTAGGACAAAGTTATCCTCAATTTGGTTTGGAATCATGACTTCTACAACTGCAAAATTCATGGTATCTCAAGTGGGTGAAATTCCCCAATGGCAACCCGCGACGTGGGAAGATTATGTAGCAGCTTGCGAAAATCCCAAATTTGAGCAAGCAAAAATATTTTTTCACGAAGAATATATTTGGATAAACATGGGTAACGAAGGGCCTCAACACGCCAGATTTAACGATCTTTTTACAATCATATTTTTTGTGTGGTTTACCACCAAAGCAGGACAAAATTTTGATTCTCTTAGCGGTTGTGTCATTGAAAAACCTAAAGTGGGTTCAGGTGCACCCGATAAAGTTTTATACATTGGCGGAGACTTCCACCAATCCCAAAAAGGAGAACCGCGACGCATTAACCTCAATAATTCACGAGTTCCAGATTTAGTCGCAGAGATTTCCGATACTACTTTGACGAGCGATTTAGATGAAAAAAAGCGCTTGTATGCTGCTTTGGGAATTCCTGAATATTGGGTAGTAGATATTAATGGTGTGAGAGTATTAGCATTTCGCTTGCAGGAGAATGGAAAGTATCAGGAATGCTATTTTTCGGTGGCGCTTGAGGGATTGCCGATTGCTTTGCTGTCGGAGACTTTGAAACTTTTGAATGAAGGAAATGGGACGGCGGCGATGTGGTTTGCTCAACAAATTGGGTACTTGTAGGCAGTTTAAATAAATGCAAATATTGTACCATTTCAAAAAAATACAACAATATTTGGTATGGTGGGTGGGAGTATCTCAGTTTTGATAGCCATTGAAATTAATTTTTGAGACGTTTCTCCAAGCCGTCCAGGCTGGGTAGCCATAAATTTTATAATTTGCACAACAAAACCTTACAAAAAATTCTTAATATCACACAAAAAAATGCTCCGACTCTCCCAAACCCAACTTAAAATCCTCGAAGAATGCCCCCGCAAATTTCAATACAGCTACCTAGAACTCCTCGCCACCACCACATCCCCAGAACACAAAGAAAAACTCACATGGGGTAGCCATTTTCACCTCTTGATGCAGCAGCGAGAACTCGGACTTCCCATTGAATCCATCATCCAACAAGACCCCGAACTGGGGCGCTGTGTAGCAGCATTTATCAACGCCGCCCCCGAACTTTTCGCAAAGTCAGAAAATAGCGATCGCATTTTCCGCCAAGCCGAACATCCGCGCATCTTAATTTTTCAAGACTACCTATTTACAGTTATCTACGACTTATTAATCGCCGAACCCAACACAGCCCAAATCCTCGACTGGAAAACCTATCCCCGCCCTCAAAAATCTAAATGGATAGCCGAAAGTTGGCAAACTCGCCTCTATTTATACGTCTTAGTCGAAACCAGCGATTATTCCCCCGAACAAGTTTCTATGACATACTGGTTCGTCCAATTCCAAGGAAAAGAACCGCCGCAAAAACTCACATTTTCTTACAATCAAACAGAACACGATCGCACAAAACAAGATTTAACCCAAATATTGCAGCAGCTAATTGACTGGCGACAGCGCTATACCGAAGGCGGCGAATTCTTCCCGCAAGTAGAAATTAGTGCCAATCTGTGCGATTCCTGTCAATTCGCCACTAGATGCAACCGCACCCAAGACACCCAAATTTCCTCACTAAACCTTCCGGCAGAAACTCCCGCAAATTGGCTGCCAAATCTTGCTATAATCGAGGAAATATCTATTTAATTAAACCTTTTACTATGCAAAATCTTCGGACAGTTTCAATCCTAGACGCATTGGGATGCTAGAAACCCGGTTTCTACGAATTTTGACGGCGAGAAACGAGAAAGTTAGCAAGAAACCGGGTTTCTGAGGTATTCGCGCGCAAGCGAGGGGCGGGTTGATAGATATTGTGGATGTGAATTAAAGATTGTTGGTGAACCCGCCCCTACAGAATTATGGTTAATTTATCTAATAAAAAAATAACTCTAAAAGCTAAAATCTAAAATCTAAAATCTAATGGCCGAACTAGCTCAAAATTGGCAAAATCAACCCATAGCCCAACCCCCAGCTTGGCTAATCCAAGCTGTCAAAAAACACGCGCCAGGACTCCCCGGAAACTATGCCGCCGCACTTCTCTGGCACAGAGGAATTGACAACCCCGAACAAATCCCAGGTTTTCTCAATCCCAAACTTTATCAACCAGCAAGTCCGTTTGAATTCGGACTAGAAATGAACTGGGCGATCGCACGAATTCAGCAAGCAATAAACAACAGCGAGAAAGTCGCAATCTGGGGAGATTTCGATGCCGACGGCATAACTTCAACCTCGGTACTTTGGGACGGACTGGGAGAGTTTTTTGCTCAAAATGACCAACTAACTTATTACATTCCCAACCGCTTAACTGAATCTCACGGACTCAATATCCCCGGCATAGATAAATTACATGAATCTGGAATTAGCTTAATTATTACCTGCGATACCGGCAGTACAAATATTGCTGAAATCGAATATGCTACTAGCTTAAATATCGATACAATTATCACGGATCATCATACATTACCGGACGATCGCCCGCCAGCGACAGCAATCATCAATCCCCGCTACTTTCCCCCCAACCACCAACTGTTTAACCTGTCTGGCGTTGCGGTAGCTTACAAATTAATCGAAGCATTATATCACACATTGCCGGATATTCCGCAGCGCCCGCTCACAGATTTATTGGAGTTAGTGGCGATCGGCTTAATTGCCGATTTAGTCCAACTTACAGGAGACAGCCGCTATTTAGCACAAATCGGCATAGAACAACTGCAAAAACAAATCAAAAATCCCACCCGTCCGGGAGTTGCAAAATTGCTCGATTTGTGCAAAAGAACGGGCGATCGCCCAACCGACATTTCCTTCGGTATCGGCCCTAGAATCAACGCCGTCAGCCGCATTCAAGGCGACGCCAAATTCTGCGTAGAACTCCTCACCAGCCGCGACAAAAAACGCTGCGAAGAACTAGCAAATTTAACCGAAATTGCCAACACCCGACGCAAATCTTTACAAAAAGATGTTGCCAAAGATGCAGCCGAAAAACTCGCCAAACTCGACCTTTCAACTACTAGCGTTATTGTCCTCAGCGACCCCCAATGGCCCGTAGGAGTATTAGGATTAGTCGCAGGACAAATCGCCCAAGAATACGGCCGACCCGTAATTTTATTCTGCACAGAAGGAAGCGAAAAAATTAACCCCAGTCTTGCGGAAACACAAGTAATTGATTCTTTAAACCCGGATTTGGCAACAGTTTCCCCATCCAAAAGCCAAAATCCCAAAGCCCCAATCGCCAGGGGTTCGGCGCGTTCCGCCAATCAAATCGACCTTTACCAATTAGTCAAAGACCAAGCGCATTTATTGGACAGATTCGGCGGTCATCCCTTCGCCGCCGGATTGAGTCTCCCCGTTGAAAATATCCCCATATTTACCGATGCCGTAAATCAACAACTCCGACAACAATACAGCACAGATAGTTTAACAGCAGCCCCCGTTCAAGCAGATTTAAAAATTACTGTAGCCGAGTTAGGGAAAGAGTTATTTCAAGAACTCAAATTGCTCGAACCCTGCGGTATGGGCAACCCAGCACCAAAATTGCTGGTTGAAAACTGCTGGTTTCAGAATATCAAAAATAAGAATATTCAAGATTTAAAAGGAAACCAAGTAAAGTATATCAAAACTTCTTTTGAAGTTTGGGATGAATCTAGCGATAGAGGATTTCCCGGCATTTGGTGGGGACACTACCGAGACGAAGTTCCTCAAGGGCGGTGCCATGCAACTGTCGAACTTGATTTCAATACTTACACGTCGGACTATGAAGTGCGGTTGATTTCTGTGCAAGAATCCAGGGATGAGAAACAAGTTAATCCCCAGACAAAAATAGATTGGATTGTAGACTGGCGGAATAGAAATAACGATGAAGAGTTGTTAGCAGCTAGCAGAAACTTAGGATCTCAAATGCTGGCAGAAAATCCCGACTATTTGGAAATAGCCGATCGCGAAAACTCAATTATCCTCAAAGAATGTCCAGCAAGCTGGGACGAACTGCGGATCTGGTTTCGGAAAGCGCAGCAGACTAAGCAAAAACTGGCGATCGCCTACAGTTTACCCCCACCATTGCCCCCACAGCAAATCTGCCAACAGCTTATCGGCATCGCCAAATACCTCAGCCGCACCAACAAACCAGTCACCAGACACCAACTAACCCAAAAACTAGGCATCGGCGACACACCCCTGCGATGGGGGTTCACAACCCTAAAAAATCTCGGTTTCCAAGTCAATTATCGCGATCGAGCTTTTCACATCACCAGACAACCGGAAACCGCAGAAAAGGGAGAGAAAATCTCCAAAGCCTTATTTTCTAGTCCCTCAACCCAATTCGACGAGCCCAATTTTCCGCCAGCAGTCGGTTTTGTAGCGCAATTCCTAGCAGCAGTCTCCGAAGAACAATTCCGCAGGAAATATTTTTGTGAAGTACCCCTTTCCACCATTGTGTCGATCGCGCGCGAGACCGTTGTCCAAGAAGATTCTACAGAAAATTTCTTTTAACCTAATCTTTGCAACCCTTGTTAAACAAGGGCTTTTGGGCTTTTTTCAGCTATGAGTTCACGCTTGCGCTGGTGGCGCGGGGTTCCAAAGGTTGTGAAGCGAAAAACTTTGTTGTGGAGATCGCTTGACAGACCGATTCCTGACGCCGGTACAACAACTCAGTTCTAAGAAATATCTTAGTTCTCAATTGATGCCGATAAAATAAGGCATAGGACAATGGGAGTTATCCCTTGCGAGTCACGCCCACAAACTCAAAAGTGATAACTCACAGCCCAAAACCAAAAACTTCCCCACCGCTTTGAGTCGATCGCACATCTCCAATTTAAAAGCCCTATGATCCTCTGTCCCCGCTGCCAATTTGAAAATCCCAATCTAAACAAGTTTTGTCAACAATGCGGAAATTCCCTAATTTACAAACCTTGCCATGAATGCGGAGCCCAAGTCGCTGTTAGCGCCGCATTATGTCAAAATTGCGGCACCGCAACAGGTCAAGTGTGGCGGGCAATTATCTGCAGTCCGTCGAAATTTCTAGCAGTCCCGCCAGACCAGTCAACCATACCCCCAGCCGAATTTGCCCAAAAAACCGACAACCTTCTAGAAACCGCATCAGCCCAAAACTCTCCCGAACCGATCGCCAACCCGATTAAAACAGAAATTACCGCCGACGCAGCAACAGGCACCACACCAAATTCTCCGCAGCCCGATGCCGCCGAATTCAGCAGCCCAGAAAATATTGACCCAAAAAATATCGTGGAGGCGATCGTCCCAGCATCCTTGCAAACAGACCAAAAAAGCTCTACAACAGCACCAGAGCGCGAAATAACCTTATCTGAAAGCAATTTCATCACCGCACCACAGCCAGCTCCTACCCCACAAAAAACAGAGAACCCAGAGGTCGCATCTCCCCAACCCCCAGAAATCCCCGTCCCCAATTCCGAATATTTAATTTCTTCCCAGCCTGCAGGAGATTATCTAGACAGCCAACAGCGTTACCAACTCCTAGAAACCCTGCCGGCGAGAAAACCCTCAGACACAGTAGCAGTAAAAGTATTAGACACTCAGCCGCTGCAAATGTCACCGCTCAAAGCAATGTTAGCAGCCAACTCTGCCAGCGTCGCCAAACGAACTTCACCCTACAAAGCAATCCAAGACGGAGACAATTCGACCAATTCGGCCTTAGCAGAGCTTTGCCAAGGCATAGCCGAACCTTATCTAGCACTCCGCTGGCAATTTTCTCACAACCTGCCAGTCATTCACGATAGCTGGTCAGACAACAAACAGGCAGTGCTGCTGCTAGAAAACTGCTCCCAATGGCCGCTGCTGGTAGAACGGTGGAGTCAGCCGGAAACATCCATCCAGCAAATTGTGTACTGGCTGCACGAAATGACAGAACTGTGGGCAGCCCTAGAACCTTGGCGCTGTCGGCAAAGCTTGCTGGAACTGACAAATTTGCGGGTCAACCCCGACACTTCCTTTTCCTTTGCCTCTTTGCGGATGCAATACCTCTATCCCGAACCCGCCGGCTCAAACCTGCAACTAATAGATTTGGGGCAATTGTGGGAGACGATATTTAACCAGTCCGCTCGCACTCAGTTTGGCGCATTGCTGGAACTGCTGCAACAAATGTACCGAGGCGAGATTGATACCATCGAAGAATTGCGATCGCGCCTAGAAACCGTTCCCCTCGAACTCCAAACCCCACCAGCAGCAACCTTAACCCTAACCCCCACCCGTTTCCAAAATAGCATCCCCGACAACTCGCCCTCCGACGCTGGCGAAGTCTTAACGCAGCCCATGCCAGTCCAGATGTACAGCTTAGAAGACTCAGGCCTCACCGATGTCGGCCGCACCCGCGACCACAACGAAGACTTCTTCAGCATCTGGACTCAGATAGACAAACTCGAAACCTGCTTCGGTCGCATCTTTCAAACCAAAGGGCTTTACATTCTCTGCGACGGGATGGGCGGACACGACAGCGGAGAAGTAGCAAGTCAACTAGCCGCTGAAACCCTCAGAGACTTCTTTCAAAACTGTTGGGAAAATCAACTCCCCCAGGCCGACACCATCCGCGAAGGAGTGATCCTCGCCAACAAAGCCATCTTTGAAATCAATCAAAACGACAAACGCTCCGGCAGCGCCCGCATGGGTACAACTTTAGTCGCAGTCTTAGTTCAAGACACCAAATTCGCCGTGGCCCACGTCGGTGACAGCCGCCTCTACCGACTCAGAAAAGGCCAGCCCCTAGAAAAAATTACCTCAGACCACGAAGTCGGACAGCGCGAAATTAAGCGCGGGATTGACCCGGAAACTGCCTATTCCCGTCCCGACGCCTATCAACTAACTCAAGCCCTCGGCCCGCGAGACGGTAATTTTCTCAAGCCTGACGTGCAGTTTTTAGACTTGTGCGAAGATACTTTATTGATTTTGGCCTCCGACGGCCTGACAGATAATGATTTGCTCGAAACTAATTGGCCAAGCACTCTCGAACCTCTGTTGAATCCCCAGACTAATCTGGATCGCGGAGTTGCCGAGTTGATTGAATTAGGCAACAAATGCAACGGTCACGACAACCTCACGGCAATTATCATTCGCGCCCAGGTAGGCGCATTTCGCTTTTAGATTTTGGATGCTGTCCACTGTTCCAAAGCAGCGCCCTTGTCCGCTAGGTTAAAACTGTAATTGTTGGGCTATCTGGAACAGGAACGGCCTTTTCCCGGCAAGGCTTGACTTTCTGTCCTCTTACCTGAATTGCGATTTAATTAAGTGAATGCTTAATCTATCTACGATCAAAAACTTGTTGTGCTTCCGGTCATCGGCAACCAATGCTGCTAAAAAAACGAGTTTTTGATTGTGAGTCTGACAATCTTTTGCTCGATCGGGAAAACGCAGCGATTATTCGATCTCTCATTTGCATTATTATCGGTTAGCAAGGATAGGCCGTTCTGAATTCGTGCCTGTAGACTGGAAGCAACCGACTCCCGAAAAAGAAGCAGGAAATAAAATAAGTTTCAAATGTGTCCTTGATGTCAGTCTTGTCCACCTTATCTAAATCTTACCGGGCAGAATTAATCCTATGAATCGAAAATGCTGCTGACTCTTTTAGATCCAGAAAAACAGACCCCCCTGCAACAGTGGAGTTTCGAGAGCGAGTCCATTGTCCGCATCGGCCGTTCTCCTGAAAATCACGTTGTGATCCCCAATGCTCTTGTGTCGCGCGAACACTTGGAATTGCAAAGAGTTAAAAGCGGCACCGACAGTCAGTGGTACTTAGTCAATTCGGGAACAAATGGCACTTTTGTTAACGGTATTCTCATGTCTCAGGGTTGGATCTCCGACGGTGTGCTGATCCAGTTGGCGCGGGGCGGCCCAACTCTGCATTTCCAAGCTGTCACGATTGAACTCGGCGGCAAAATTGAGGCGATCCCTACCGCCCATACTGCCACCCCTAGGTGTACCCACGCGGGAAACCCGCCGGGGAATTTATTCTGCATCCACTGCGGCGAACCGATTAAAGTCGATCGCACTATCCGTCACTACCAAGTGCTGCGAACCTTGGGCCAAGGCGGTATGGGGACAACGACTTTAGCTTGGGATCGAGAGAAAGCCAAAGTTCAAAAACCCGGAAGTTCTCCCGCAGCTTCTTTGGTAGTCCTCAAAGAAATGAATGCTGATATGGCTCAAATAGGTAAAGCTCAAGAACTGTTTGAACGCGAAGCTAAAACTCTCAAGGCCCTCCACCATCCGGGAATTCCTCAGTTTTTTGACTTTTTTGTCGAAGGGGGGAAAAAATATTTAGTAATGGAAATGCTTCACGGCGAGGATTTAGAAAAACGCATCTACAACCGCGGCCCTGTTGCTCCCAAACAGGCGATCGAGTGGATGATCCAAACCTGTGAAATTTTGGATTACATTCATTCTCAAAAACCCCCGATTGTCCACCGGGATATTAAACCTGCTAATTTGCTGGTGCGCCACCGCGACAATGGCATTACAGTGCTGGATTTTGGTGCGGTTAAAGAAATCGGCACTCCACCGGGCACTCGCATCGGCGTTGAAGGCTACACCGCACCGGAACAAGACCGGGGACAACCTCTCCCTCAGTCTGATTTATATGCGATCGGGCCTACTTTAATTTTTTTGCTGACGGGCGAAAGCCCTCAAAAGTTTTATGGCAAAATCACTCAAGGTTACGGGTTTAAGCTGGAAAATATTCCGACGATCGCACGTTCGTTGCGCGAGACCATTTTGCGAACCACAGCAACTAAACCGGGCGATCGTTTTCAAACCGCTAAACAATTAGCTAGAGCTTTAGCAGCTTGCCTTTAAGAGAAGGAAGAAGGAAGTTCGGCAACGAGCAATGTACGGGATGTAACGGATGTAACGGATGTAAGTCCGTCGGAAGAAGGAAGAAGGAAGAAGGAAGAAGGAAGAAGGAAGAAGGAAGAAGGAAGAAGGAAGAGGAAAGAGGGAAGAAGTTAGAAGCGGCAAATTTATTGATAAATTTACCCGATCGCCTGTTAATTTCTCCCAGATACCAAAGCCCTCAGTCTGGGCTGTTATTCCTCGTCCCAAGCTTCTACAGCGATCAACTCGCTAACGGGATCTTGCATAGAAAAATCAAACTCTAGGAGTTGCTGTTTCCAGTAAGGCCATTCGTCCCCATAAAGCAAAGCTATTTTCCAAATACTGTCTGTCGGCTTGATAATGTCAGACGTGACGAGAGAATGCACCTGACGCTGGAACTTAACCATCGGCTGAATCACCTTCTGGCTCATAATACCTCTTGAATTGTTTAAATCTTGTGTAATTACCACTTCCCAGCGCACACTCTTTATCGCAGTTTCGCCAAGAACAGTCTAGCCAAGATACGTGTAGATTTTAGTCGGGAAGCTACATATTCAACTTGTATCTTAACACAGTTCGTTTTGACAAGGCCCTATAAGCAAGACTGAAGAGTCAAGATTGACTTCAAAGAATTAATCATCTTTAAAATGTCACGCTATATGCTGTCGAGCGGCCGTGGGAAGTTTGCCGCCTCGATTGTTTCCACATATCATAGCATATGCTGCAAAGGCTGCGTTCGGCTTATTTTTGACAAGGCTGAGTTGGCGATCGACTGAAATTACTCTTTCGCTGCTACAGTCTAATTTCCGCTTTCGGGCGAGTCAAGCATTCGTTTCAACTTCGGCGCTAGTGAAAGCTGCCAGAGTTGGGACTCAACTGCATAAACTAATTATAGCTCTAATCACGGCAAAGGTGGTCAAAAATGGTTAGATAATGTTGATCGGAATCCGCGCGACTGTCGGTAGAACATTCTAGGCCGCCCGACGCAGGCGTGCCAGCAAGTTCCCAACCCATAGTCCTAATGCACTAAATCTAAAATCTAAAATCTAAAATCTAAAATTGCATGACTTGGACAAGGCGACACATTCTCACTCTAGCTGATTTTACCTCCGACGAATACGACACGGTGCTGCAAACTGCGGCCAGTTTTCGCGAGGTGCTCGGCCGCCGCACGAAGAAAGTGCCGGCCCTGCAGGGTCAAGTGGTCGCGAATTTGTTTTTTGAACCCTCCACCCGGACTCGCAACAGTTTTGAATTGGCGGCGAAGCGGCTGTCGGCGGATACGCTGAATTTTACCCCTGGTAGTTCTTCTCTGACGAAGGGAGAGACTATTCTGGATACAGCTAAGACTTATCTGGCGATGGGAACGGATTTGATGGTAGTCCGCCACGAACAAGCTGGAGTTCCGAGCACAATTGCTTCGGAAATGGATCGGTTGGGTTCGAGAGTCAGCGTTCTCAATGCCGGAGACGGCCAGCACGAACATCCGTCCCAAGGTTTGCTAGATTTATTTACTATCTGTTCTCTGTTAGATAGCGAAGGCCCGCGGCTGGAACTTTTAGCGGGCAAAAAAATTGCTGTGGTGGGGGATATCTTGCATTCGCGGGTGGCGAGGTCGAATATTTGGAGTCTTACGGCTTCTGGGGCACAGGTTCATTTGGCCGGGCCGCCGACTTTGCTGCCGCTGTTGTTTGCTGAGTGCGGCGATGTTCGTCCAGGTAAGTTATTTTTGCACTGGCAGCTTGAACCTGCTTTGGCTGATGCTGATTTTGTGATGACTTTGCGGCTGCAAAAGGAACGGATGAGCCAGCATTTGCTGCCGAGTTTACGAGAGTATCATTCTTTGTATGGGGTGACGCGCGATCGGCTCAAACTCTGCAAGCCGGATGTGAAGGTTTTGCACCCAGGCCCGGTTAACCGCGGCGTGGAAATTAGCTCGGATTTGATGGACGATCCCCAATTTAGTCTGATTTCTCAGCAAGTTACCAGTGGCGTCGCGGTGCGGATGGCTTTACTGTATCTGATCGGCGGCGGTAAAGTTTAGCTTGTGGGCTGTTAGTGATTCTCAGGAGCGATCGCCTCTTTAAAATATAATCGTTACCCGGTCAGCCCGGGTAACGATTAAAACTCTTTCTAGAAAATGTAAATTTATCTAGTTAAGAATTAGTTGATCCAGGCAGTAGAAATCCAGCCGCCGCCTTGGAGTTGGGCCCAGCCGTGTCTGTAACGACCTGTCAATGCCACGTTATCTCCATTGTATAGCTTGCCGATGACACGAGCGCAGCCATTGGGGCGGTGGCGGATATTTAGGCGACCGCCGTTGGTGGCAACTTCGCCGTAGCGGTTATAGCCATGACCGCCGCCGCAGCGTTGTTTGTAGCAACCGGCCTGCGCTTCGCCAGCGACTCCCATAACAGATAAGGCTACTGCCATACCTGCAACGCCTACCAATGCAGAAGTAGGAACTTTCAGTTCCAGTTGGAGTTCGGACTCTGGAGATTCATAAGCAACAAAAGAATGATTCAATGCTAGTGCTTCCATAGTTTCCTCATGATTATTGTTAACAGTTGTTGATGCAGACTCAGGTCAAAACGTTAGATTAACAGCCCAAACCATTAATTTGTGGGTAAAAAAAGGTACAAAAGGGCGTTACAGTCTTGCTTTGCCGAGTATTCGCTTGCTTGGCCTGAAATCTGCACAAGTACATCATGTCATTTAACCAGCTTTCGGGAACAAAAAATAAATAAAGTTTACATTTTTTCCTAAAAATTTGGACGGGGTGGCTCGGTATGAGCGCCGAATGAAAGTTAACTGTGTCATCAAAAAGGGAACGCAGTCATCGCTTGGGTTGTGAAATTCCCTGCCGCGACTCTGGCATAATACGACTTATTTTGCTGTGCTTGCTGATTGATTTGCCCTTGGCGATAGACAGCTATTCGATCTCGCGCAAACAGACTTCTCGCTCTTGACCACTGTCGGAATTTGATTCTGGTGAGTTATATTTTTGCCGATCGCACTGCTACAACTATTCGGGCAGATTCCCGAAGATAGATAGCTAGGCTTCACAACTATATTGCTAAAAATTGATTTTTATGTATGCGTGACATGATGCAAGATAAATCGATCGCGACTGGATTTGTGTCAAGATCGATCGAGTTCTCCAGCATCACCTCTTTGGCAATGAACTCTATTTCTGCACTTGCGATCGGCACAATACCTCAATGCCATGAATCAGACAGCTTCGCCATTACTATAGCGCCGTTATCTGTAGAAGAAATATACACTTTGGCAGATGACCCCGCCAACGGAGCGGTGGTAATGATGAGCGGTACAGTCCGCAACCAAACTGACGGTCAAGCTGTAGTTTCCCTAGAATATCAAGCCTACGAACCAATGGCCGTGCGAGTATTCCAGCAAATCGCTACGGAAATCCGCCGTCAGTGGGCCGATGTCAATCGGGTCGTCATTCACCACCGCGTCGGACACTTGCAGGTGGGGGAAATCAGCGTACTGGTGGCTGTGGGCTGTCCCCACCGGGACTCGGCCTTTGCAGCTTGTCAATACGCCATAGATACGCTCAAACACAACGTACCGATTTGGAAAAAGGAACATTGGGCCGACGGTTCTAGCAGTTGGGTTAGTATTGGAGCGTGCGAAGTTGTCGGTCATTAGTCATTAGTCATTGGTTATTGGTTGTTTGTTATCAAGGCTTTTCGGGATCGTTTCCCATGCCCCAGTCTCCATCTCTTCTCCTGTTTGGGAACTTGCGACGATCGGCCAGCGTCAACAAATGTGGAATGTTCGATGAGCCAATTCCACCCATGAGCGACTTTATTTCCGTGTCCTGGTCTGCGGTTGTGGCGACCGTTCAAAGAGTGCAATTGCCAGCCGAAAAACTCTCTAATTATGACTTGGTGTTGCGATGTCAGGAAGGAAGCCGACCTGAGAGCACAGCTTTTTCAGAACTGTTGAAGCGGTATCAGTCCCACGTAGACAGGGTTCTCTATCACTTGGCCCCCGATTGGCAAGACCGAGCCGACTTGGCTCAGGAAGTGTGGATTCGGGTCTACCGCAATATTAACCGCTTGCAAGAGCCTGTTAAATTTCGGGGCTGGCTGAGTCGCATCGCCACTAATTTGTTTTACGATGAGTTGCGAAAGCGCAAGCGCGTGCGAACTCCTCTGTCCCTGGACGTACCCAGGGCTCTGGAAGATGGGGAGATTGATTGGGAAATTCCGGCGGACAGTCCGGGGCCTGATGATGATTTGACGACTAGAGAATTTTATGACGAGTTGCGATCGGCGATCGCCGATTTGCCGGAAGTTTTCCGCACGACAATTGTTTTGAGAGAAATTGAAGGTTTAGCCTATGAGGAAATAGCGGAAATAACCGGAGTTTCTTTGGGAACGGTCAAGTCGAGAATTGCTAGAGCTCGCCAAAGATTGCAATTGCAATTGCAAAAATATCTCGACGGTCATTAGTAAAATTCAGTCAATTTGAGATTGTACATACTTCGGCTTCGCGAGCGTACAAGTTTGAGATTTGAGATTTCGTCCTACAAGTTTCAGATTTGAGATTTACTTGCCGGTGGGTGAATCAAAGGAGAGAGCACAAAAGTCTAAAGTTAGGATATCTGCATAACAAAAGTCAGGAGATTGTATCGGTTTTTGGGCGAGGTGAAGAAGATTTGATGAAGTTTATTGTAACGTCAAAGCTTCTATTTGATAATGTAAATAAAGAGTAAATCATTTTAAGATCGCGTACTTCTCCCAATTTTATCCAGTGGTGTGAAATATGAATCATAACTTTGAATCAGCAAAAAATCAGAATCAGCAACCGATGGGGGATTCACTCGGTGAAACTCCATCTAACAACAATTATTCCCAGGGCAATGTAACTACTATGATGCGCGATCGCTTTGAATTGCTGAGTGCCTACCTTGACGGCGAAGTGACGGCGACAGAACGCCGAGAAGTTGAAGAATTGCTGACAAATGACCCCGCGACGAAGCGTTTGTACTCGCGACTTTTGAGTATGCAGCGAAGTTTTAGCTCAATGCCGGTGCCGGCTGCGGAACAATCAGCACAGGATTTGGCGGCGAAGGTTTTGCAGCGGGTTGAACGCAAGACGAAACGAAATTGGGTTTTGGGTGGAGGTGCGATCGCAGCTTTGTTAATTGCGGCGGTGTCTGGTGTCGCTGGCGGCCGCCAATTGTTTGCTCCCCAGTTTGCGAAATCGCCCCTTCCTGCTGAATCTGACGGTTTGATTGTGGCTTTGAACGAGCCGGTAATGGAGATTGTTAATCCCAACGATTTGATGCTTGGGGTGAATGCGCCGGTGATGGATATTCCGAAAGTTGATGTAGGAAGCCCTCACAAGTCATTGCCAAAGGTTCAGTAGGATTGATTTGTTGAGCAATAATGAAAGTTATTAAGCTCCCTAAAAAACGGGGGCTTTTTGCTGTTTTTCGCGGTTTTTTAAGGTGGATTTATCCTTTGACAATCTCTGGGTTTTGATTGGCTAATTGCCTAATTTTGTGATTGATAGGGAAACCGCAGATCGAGACAGATGCAGCGCAGATAAATCTTAAGATTCTTGGCAAGTTTGGCAATTAAGCGCGATCGCGCTTTTGACGTATTTTTTCGATATGGGCGGGATGTATGCTTGACTAAATCTGTACTTGTCAACTTTCAAGTAATAAGAAAAATATTTTTTTGGGTGATGACTACTAATACTGCTCTCAAGATTCTCGTTGTGGATGATGACCCACCCATTCGCAATCTAGTTCATCGTTTTTTAAATCAGAAATATCAAGTAGATTCGGCAGCAGATGGCGAGACTGCTTTAGCATTGTTTGAGGAATTCAAGCCAATGCTAGTAGTTCTAGATTGGAATTTGCCGGATACTACGGGCTATCATCTTGGCCAGGAAATGCAGCGCCGTACTAATGTTTTTGTGGTCATGCTAAGCAGCCGCACAGACGAAGCTGATAAAATTCAAGCCCTGTCCGCCGGTGCTGATGATTATATCTGCAAACCATTTGGTCTGGCTGAATTAGCAATGCGGATCCAAGTTGTGTTGACACGGATGAGGTGTGTTACTCCATCTCGTATGGTATTCGATCAATTCGCGATCGATTCAGTGCGCCGAGAAGCAACACTAAACGACAAAATTATCACGTTAACAGCCTTGGAATTTAAGATATTGCATTTTTTGGCAAGTCATCCCGGTAAATCTTGGAGTCGCCAACAGCTAATCGAAAAAATCTGGGGTTGGAACTGCAACAGCACAGAAGAAGAGAAAATTGTTAGCGTACATATCGGTCAGATTCGCAAGAAAATGATTGAAGTTGATGCTACAGGATCGCAGTTTATTAAAACTATTCGGGGTTACGGTTACAGGTTCGAGCCGCCTTCGCCCACGGCAATGGCAATTTCCTCAGCTCATCGGCATTAACGCCTTATTTTGTGAAAAACCTATTTTCCCACGTCCCATCGGGCAGCCAGATGCCTCCTAGAGCACGGACGCGATCGGGTAGCATGCAGTAAGCCCAAGCCGTGCCTAGAGGTTTGAATTGTCGATCGCAGATTTCGATTTCCTGTCGCTGATATTCGTTTTCCGTCGGTTCTCGCAGCGGATTGTAGTCTTCTAGGCGGTCTAAATCGTCTAAAATGGCCGCATTGGCGAAACAAAGGAGAAAACCGCAGACGGTGCCTTCTCCGGCCACCATCGCAGGATAGCCGACCGGCAGCGCAAAAAGTTGACCGCGGGCGATCGCCGGACAAGCATCCACAACCTTTCCCTCGCAGTAGCGCCGGTAGTTGCACTCCCCCGGTTTGAGAGTACCGTAGACAAAGACTTTCATCGGGTAGGGCCTAACCGCTAGTTTTTGCTAACATATAGCAATCCTTGCAGGAGTCGTAAACTTTTTACCCCACCCCAACCCTCCCCTTGCCAAGGGGAGGGAGTAAGAAATTCACAAATGATTTAGGATTGCTATAGATGGCTAATGCTAATAGTTTAAGTCTCGCGGGCGATCGCGACGGCAATCTTGATAAATTTCGTTGTTTACCCTCTCTTATAATTCATGACTCTAACAGTTAGTTTTATTGCTTTTGGACTTCAGCCCTTGTACGTGAGCTCTTTTTTGCCAGACCTGCCCCTCGACAGCTTGTTTTCCACTCAAGGGATTATGGTGATGCTGCTGGCGGCCTATGCGGGGGCGATGTGGATGTTTCTCACCAGTGCTCCGAAGGTACACACGGTGATGGTATCGGATCTCGGACAAGCGAGGGAGTTTTATGAAGGTATGCTAAACCTGCCCGTAGCAGAAGTGCCGCTGCATTACTACTACAATTACGAGCAAACCTTGGGAACCACTGGTATCGACCCCCTGTATTTGTCGCCGAATGTCGGCAGGGGAACGAGCTCTCAAACGATGGGGAGTCCCGAAGGTTTGTGGTATCAGTTGATGAAAAATACTCAACTGCACATTATTAGCGGGGCCAGTGTAGGGGAAAAAAATCGCGAACGTCATGTTTGTTTCGATCGCGATTGTTTGGATCAGCTATTGATGAGAGTACAAACTCGCGGCATTAGTTATAAAATTCGTCGGGAAAAGCCGCTGAATTTTTTGGTCAAGGATTATGACGGCCGCGTGATTGAAATGGCCGAGGTTAGTAATTAGATATAGCCTTTCTCAGAAAGAGAGTCGGCGGTTGAAACCGCAGCTATACAAACGATGTCCGCCTCCGCGGACTGAAGAAAATAACGTAATTTTAACTGCCTGTCTTTAACCCGCGGAGGCGCGTGAGTGTCTGTGTCGCCGCGGTTTCCAACCGCCCGGTATTCAGGATTTCTAGTTTCTCAATTAATCTTGGCTTCAACGCTGGATTTTTCCGAGGCTGCTTTGATCTCTGCAACCGCCTTGCGACTGAAGATTTGGAAATACAAAGAAACAAAAAATTCTTTAACTGGGAAAACGATCAAAGTTAAAGGATTTATTGTGACAATGATATTGCGGACATCGGCTTTAGCTTGTTTGACAATTTGCTGCGCTACCCAGTCGGGAGACATAATGCCGATCGGGTTTAGATTGCTTTTAAACGGCCCTAAAATCAATTTGCGAACGATGCAGGGCGCGTCCAGCCTCCGCAAAGTGACTAAATCTCCCAAGGCGCGTTTGCTGAGTTCGTACAGCGGGCTGACAGCGGGAATCACTTCTGCTTCGGAAGTATTGATCCAGACTTCTTTGCAAGCGATATTTTCATTGGTTCGCACTGTTAAGAAAAAGATTTCCATCAGCCGCCACGCCGAAAAAGTGTTAATTTCGTATGAATTTGCGATCGCCTCTCCGGTTCTTTCTCCCTGTACGTTAATCCCGTGATTGATCACGAGAATATCGATTTTTTCTAACAATTGAGCTAAATCTGCCTCTGCGCCAGCGTGCCAAATTACAGTTTTTACAGGCAAAATCTCGCCGCCTACATTCAAAGTAATTTGCTCGTTTCCAGAGGATAGGGCGATAACTTTTGCACCAGCTTTGTGCAGGTGTTTGAGAAGCAAACGCCCTAAAGTTCCCGATGCACCGGTGACGGCTACAGTTTTGCCTTTAAGAGAAAGTGCTGTTCCCATAAGTTTATCTATTAAGGTGAAAGTACCGCAATAGTAAGCATTTTGATTGTCGAAGTGATGCCGCCAATGATAAGGTTTATTAACGAACCAGTTGCCGGGGGTAGTCTGGAATTCTCCTGGTTGGTGGGTGATGTCGGTTAATTCGTCTGCACCTTTAATGCCACACGCGCGGGCGATCGCGCTCAACAAAAAGCCTAAAGTATAAATACAACCGGCTGCTGCGCCCCAGTGATATGCCGGCATCACAAAATAAGCTAAAAGCCACAGCAACAAGCCCAAAACCATCATCGCCGCAGCTTCTGGCACATCGTGACGCCAGTGTGCTTGCTTGTAAATTGTCTCGCTGACAGCAGTCAAATTCGGGCGGAAAACGCGGTGATGCCAATTGTGCAGCTTTTGCAAAGGCGGCACATAATGAGACGCGACGTGATAAAAGTCTCGGACAATTTCTGCCCAAAACACAGAAGCTATTGCTACAGCGCCGACTATCCAGTAATTTACCATACTCGCAGAAGTTATAAATTTAAGATATTATATCATATCCGGTCATAAAAAAGGTTCGGTCGCGGTCGTTATCGGCGGACATGATATTAGATATTGTCTGTTTTAAAAGCAAGCTTAAAATTGCTTTTATTGCTAGTCTGGCAGTTGACTCAGGCGTTTTAAAATCTGCAAAACGCGGTACAATTCATTGCCGGGATTGGAAATAACAAATTCAGCCGATCGGGCATAGTGGGGAGTTTCCCCTCTGACTAATTTCACAAAAGAGAAGTTAGCACCTGTAGAAATCATCCCAAAAGTAGGAGTTTGGGGATTGGGATCTGCCAGCATATATGTCAGGAGTTGGGCAAGTGCTTCGTCAGTTGAAAACGAAAGTTGTTTGGATTCAATTACTGTCACCCACAAGTTTGCTTTCATGATTAGGATATCTATTCTGCCTTCGATGATTCTGCCTTCGTCTTCCTCTTGAATGAATCTCGATTTTTCGGCTTTGACTTGAAAAGGAGACTCAAACAGACCGGCAATAAACAAAATAGGGCTGACTATCGTGAGTTTGACTGCATTTTCCAATACAGGCGGGGAGTCTACCAAGTTGAAGTATATGTCTTGAACGCGATCGAGCAATTGTTTCTCGAAATCAGTTACTTCGGGCAAATTTTCTTGCCATTCTGGGAAAAAATCAGCTTTGCGAACTCGCTGCAATCCGAAGTTGTCGATTAAATAGCGGAGGTTGATGTGTCTTTCTTGAAGTTTTTGTACCATAAATTAATGGTATGAAGTCAGAGTAGAATATGATCTCAAATTTACTTGGGTTTCCGATCGCCATTTGGCTGTTTTTGGGCTGCTTGCATTTGCAGCAATTGCGGTATGGTGACAAAACTGTATCCCTGCTGTTTGAGTTTGGGAATAATTGCCGACACGGCCTCGACTGTTTGCTGGCGATCGCCCCCGCCGTCGTGCAACAATACGATCGCCCCCGATGTCGCTTGAGACAGCACAGTGCGGGTTATAGCAGCAGCCGGAGGTTGCAAAAAGTCTTTAGGGTCGATCGACCACATGACAACTACGTAATTTTTCTTTTTGGCATAATCTGCAAAACCGTTATTTAAACGGCCGCCGGGAGGACGAAACAACAAACTTTTTGCCCCACTCGATCGATAAATGTGCACCCCAGTATTATCAATTTCATCCGATGCTGTTTTCTCAGTCACATTGTGATACAAGTGATGCCATGTGTGATTGCCGATCGCATTTCCGGCTTTTACGACTTGCTTCGCAATTTCTGGATTTTCTCGCAAATTTGCACCCAAACAAAAAAATGTAGCTACCACATTATGTTTCTGCAAAACTGCTAATATTTTCAAAGTTTCCGCACTTGGCCCATCGTCAAATGTCAGGGCGATAACTTTGGAGTTGCTGATACTTGCTTTATAAACAATTTGGCTGCGAAATTGAGTCGGCGGTGCGAATACCAAAGGTTGTTCGGCGGGTTTCGGAGTCGGAGTTGTGGCGGGAGAAGGCTGTATTTGCGGTTTTGGCGGTTTCAGGAGATTGGGCGGGAAATTGTCAAAAGGGGGGATTTGGGCGAGGGAATTGGAATTACCAGTTTGTGGGTTTTCTGAAAGTAGTAAAATTAGGGCGATCGTTCCAATCAGTATAATACTTTTAATCGCTAATTTTTTAGTAAACTTGGTATTCATTAACTGTACTATTTGCTGTTAACGATATAACGATAGCTTACAACTTTGTCTAAAATTAGATAAAATCCAAGATAGCAACGCATCATCACAGGAGAAAAGCCATGATTGCTCCGGCAAATCTTAGCCGCATCACGATTCCCCCTCTGGAAAATGGCGATTTGCTTAGCCGCGCAGAATTCGAGCGGCGCTATACAGCCATGCCCGCACTCAAAAAAGCAGAATTGATTGAAGGAATTGTTTATATGGCTTCACCCTTACGCTTTGAACCCCACGCCGAGCCCCATGCCGATTTAATGGGCTGGCTGTGGACTTACAAAATTGCCACCCCGGGCGTGCGTTTGGGCGATAATCCCACCGTGCGTCTCGATGTGGATAACGAACCTCAACCCGATGCTGTACTGCTAATTGATGCCCAACGAGGCGGCCAAACTTGCCTTAGCGATGATGGCTATATTGAAGGTGCACCCGAATTTGTTGCCGAAATTTCTGCAAGTACCGCTACGATCGATCTGCGGGACAAAAAACGAGTTTACCGCCGCAATGGAGTCAAAGAATATCTGGTTTGGCAAGTCATGAATCGCCGGATAGATTGGTTTTCCTTGCAGGAAGAAGAATATATTTCTCTACTCCCCGATGCTGAAGAAATTATCCGCAGCCGAGTTTTTCCGGGGTTGTGGCTGGCAGTCTCAGCACTTATAGATGGGGATATGCCAAGTGCGATTTCAACTCTTCAAGCCGGATTAAACAGTGACGCACATCAAGAATTTGTCCAACAGTTAGCCACCAGCCAAAATCCCGTTTTGTAGAGACGCAATTCGCGCCGTCGCTATAAATAATTACGCTAAAAGCGACAAGTCTGCCGTGCCCTTTCATCCTCCGGTTCTTGCCAACCCCAAGAAAAATGACTCACCGCATTAATTTGCGGCGTTGCCGATCGAATTGCCTGCATTTGAATCTCCAAAGACGGCCGATTTTTCACAGATTTTCCCCAATCTCCGGCAATGGCAGGAATAATCTTTGCTCCCGGAGGCGCTAAACTCACTACCCGCTCCACCTGCGGCACAATACAGCTTACATTCCCGCAATTTCCGTAAGACATCGCATGGAATTCTACAGAAGCCGGAAAGCTGTCCCAAGGTTGCAATCTTGAATCATATCCCCCTTGATTTATTTTTTTATTTGCATCAGGAAAAAATACCGCTCCTACAGGAATTCCCAGGCTTTGAGCAGGCCGAGTTGCCACCCCAAAAAAATCTAAAATTCCTTGGACTGCGTGAGCAACGCTCAGTTGCCAGAGGTCTTTTTGTAGAATGCCCGTGTCGGGAAGCGGCGGTTTTGGTGTCGGTTTTGGTGTAGGAGTTGCAGTATTTGGCGATTTTGTGGCGGGAGTTTGTGAAGCTACTTTTGATGCGTCATTCTGTCTTCGAGAAGCGGGAGTTGCTACTGGTACAGCTTGCGGAATTCGCCCCTGCCACAGAGGTTCTCGCTCATTCGGATATTGTTTGACTACTGCTTGAACGTCATTAGTATTGATAAATCCTTTAGTCAAATATCGCTGAATTAAATCTCGCCCTTGCTGATTGTTAGCCCGCTGTAAAAGCATTTGCTGCGATGCGGGGCCGTAAATCCACAAGTCTTGAACTTTGGTAGCAACTGAAGCAGGCCCGAAGCCCCGTAGATAGCGAATGTAGTCGAATAACATTCCTTGCGGTCGGCGCTTGACTATTTGATTTACTAATAAAGTATAGTCTTGCCTCGCTTGCGTACTGTAGGGGTCGATAAAGGCTTGATTACCCGGAACTTCTCCGAAGTCGTCGTTAATTGTTGCGTCTTTAATTATTGTTAAACTTGTCTGGTTTTTGCCGTTTAATGCGAGGTTTTGCTGTCTGTCTGGACGCTGAGAATAGGTGTAGCCAAAGTTCATGGTAAACAACCAGGTGTATACTTTTAAACCTCGCTGTTTGCCTTTGGCGATCGCCTTTTCCAGCAAATCGTATTTTTCGTAGCCGGGATTTCTCAAAACCGAAGGCCAAACAGTCGGATTGTCTGCTACTGGAAGCAGCACTTGACCGTCGTAAAATGCTTCGATATAGACTTCATTGTAGCCTTTATTGACAATATTGTCTAATACTCGATCGACTTCTCCTGGCCTGACATCGCAGGGATACAAACGCAGCCAAACTGCTTGGGTTTGAGGCCAAGTTTTTTGGCGGCATTGTGCTATTTCCCGCGCGTGTTTGTTCAAAACGGCAAAATATGCTTGCTGGGATTCTGATTTTCCTGACAGGGCGGCGCGGCGCAAGTCTTCTTTTTGATTTACGTCTTCTTTGGATAATTGACAATAGGCTAATGTTTCGGCCAAGGCTGCTTTATTTTCGATAAATGGCCACACAAGTTGGCTGATGAAGCTAGTTGTTAAAACAGCAGTTACCGCACTTAAAAAGCGTCGCTGGTGTTGAAAGTTCGCGATGCGAGTTGGTGCAATTTTCATGGGATAGTTGAATCGGGTTTTCTAGTTTAAATTGGCTGGCGATCGCTGGATTTGCGATCGCCCAGACGCACATCTACAAATTTTCTACTTTTTTTCTCGTTAACTCCGCCCAAAAACGGGTACAAGCACCCTACTTATAGCATTTCTCAAAAATCGACTGACTTCAACCCTGCAAGCACAGGTAAAAATTTGTGAGATTGTCGATCCTTATTTATGGGTTGTCTATCGCGACGCATCCTACGGCTAAATCCAGCAAAAAAAACGCCTGGGTAAAGTCGGCGCTAAAAACAGTTGATATTTTTACTAAAAATTGTTAACACTCAAATGTTAAGGATGAAAGATGAATTATTAAAATCGATCTTTTATCCTTAAATTTTGAAATTAAGCCCCTCTCTTGAGAGCAGATTCTACTTGCTGAAATTCAATCTCTAGACGATTTTTCAACTTTTCAGGAACTGGACGATTTGGATAGGAACTATAATGTCCTGCTAAAGAGTTTAAGGCCGTCCGCATTGTCGTGAAAGATGTCAGCTTAGCAAGAGCGGGATCGCGGCGGTATGCAGCAGAAAAATCGTTGATACTTGTGCGAGCACCAGCTTGAGCGGCTGCTTTTTCCGGTGTGCCCTCTGGTAAAGTGAGCGCTGTTCTTAAGCTGCTGACTAATGCTAATGTGTCTTTGCTGTAGTCTCCACTCAGAGTGGCGGGAACATTGGTACAGCCAGCTACACCGATGACAACAACTAATACGAGGGCTAACAGACGGGAAATGTAATGCTTCATAAGGGTTAGAAAAAAGGAAGTGAAAGCGGCAATCAAATTTAACCTTTATCGTATCTCGAATTGAGCTAATAATGTCAAATAATGTCAAATTTTTATTATTTATTGCAGTAATACCATGAAAAGTAAAATTTGTCAATCTCACAGGGATTGATTTATGAATCTCCAATTTGAAATCAATCCGTCAATCAATCTCAAATCTAAAATCGATTGATTTGTCCAGAAGCAACGGAGAGAATTTGGGTTTGTCGCAGCCACTGACTGTCGAAAGCGCCTAAGTGAGTCGTCGTAATTAGAGTTTGAAATCGTTCTTGAATTGTTTCTAAAAGTTGATTTTGGCGGTTTAAATCGAGTTCTGCAAGTACGTCGTCTAGCAATAGTAAAGGTGCTTCGCCTACGACTTCTTCAATAAGCTGCAATTCGGCTAATTTTAATGCTAATACGAGAGTTCGCTGCTGGCCTTGGGATGCGTATTGACGAGCTGGGGTATTGTTAATTGTAAATATAATGTCGTCGCGGTGGGGGCCGACTAATGTGGTTCCTTGAAACTGTTCTGCGATCGCCCTTCTTTGAATTTTATCTAAAAATGCTTGCCGCACTCCTTCGAGATTGTCTTTACCAATTAATTCCGAGCTTACTTCAATATTAGCATCGTATTTCACATCTAAAACTTCTGCTGAACCGCTAATTGAACGGTGCCAATTGCGAGCTAATGGCATCAAACGCTCCAAAATTCGATCGCGCCTGCGGATCACGCGAGCGCCCGCTGTCGCCAACTGTGCATCCCACAAGGCTAATTCTGAAGTGGGAATGGGGGATTGGGAGTTGGGAATTGGCGAGTATTGAATATTTTCCGGTTCGGGATTTTCGAGTTGCAGAAATCGGTTTTTGTCAAAATTTTCGGAAAATTCGGCTTGTCTGATTGCTTTAGAACGTTTTAACAGAGCGTTGCGCTGGCGCAAAATTTGGTTGTACTGCTGCAAAATGTGAGCGTAAATCGGCTCTAATTGGATGACTAGCCGATCAATCCAATTGCGCCTTCCTTCGGGCCCGCCGCGCACTAAATCCAAATCCAAACAGGAAAATTGTACTACATTTAAGACGCTCAAAAAGTCTAAATGGCGGCGCAGCGGTTCGCCGTTGAGCTTCAGGCTGCGGCGCGCTCCCGAGCGGAGTGTTAAAGATAGGTCGATCGCTCCGGTTTGACGTTCTAGCGTAGCATCAATTTGGGCGATCGGCTTGGAGTCGAGGATTAAATCGCGATCGCGCGATACTCTGTGGCTTTTTAAGGTGGAAAGCAACTCTACAGCTTCTAACAAGTTAGATTTTCCTTGAGCGTTATTTCCTAATAAAATGGTTTTGGGAGCGTCAAACGTTACCTTTTGATCGAAGTAGTTCCGAAACTGCCGTAGGTGCAGCGTTTTCAAATACATAATATAATGACTGCTGACTGTTGACTGTTGACTGTTGACTGTTGACTGTTAGCTGTTGACTGTTAGCTGTTGACTGTTGACTGTTGACTGTTGACTGTTGACTGTTAAGAGGGCGGGCACGGGGGCACCGCCCCTACTGACTGTTGACTGTTAGCTGTTAGCTGTTGACTGTTGATAATCACCCTGCCAGAAAACTCTTTATTTTTCTTTTTATTTGTAAAACATAGTTTTTTCAGTCATTATAGCGAGGACTTTTGCTTTGATGCCGCGGTTTTTAACCCCTGCCGGATATCTGGCGGATGTTGAGAATAGCGCGAAATTATAGCCGTCTAACGAACAATGAAACATCAACCATCATCCGTTAGCGGTTAATATCGTTTCCGGTTGCCTCTGAATAATAAAATCGAGTCAACAGTCAACAGTTAACAGTTAACAGTCAACAGTTAACAGTCAACAGTTAACAATCACCTGACGGTGCAACCGGAATTGATATAACACTATTTACGAGTTTTGTTGTAAAAGCGCACGAACAGTTTTTCCATTTCAATCCAGACAAACATTAGGGCGCTGAAACCGAAGCAAACCATCAATTCAAAGGGCGATAAATAGTGAGTCCCGAAAAATTCTCTCAGCGGTGGAACGTAAATCAGCATTAATTGCAAAGCAGTAGTAACAATTACAGCTCCCCAAACAAAGATATTAGTGAAGGGATTTAACTCGATAGTTAGTCTAGTGTTAGAGCGAATGGCGATCGCGTGACCCATTTGCGCCAAACAAAGAGTTGTAAATACCATTGTTTTCCAAGCCTCTGGATTGCCGTGTCCGGGAGCGTGAGTATAGTCATAAGCCCATTTCATCATGGCGATCGTCAAAATTGCAAAAATAATCCCGATCCGAATTATGTAAGAACCCAAACCTCGCGCAAAAATACTTTCTCGTGGACTGAAAGGAGGCTTGTTCATCACGTTCGGTTCGGCCGGTTCCACGGCCAAAGCTAAAGCGGGAACGCCGTCTGTGACTAAGTTCATCCACAAAATTTGCAGCGGGGTCAGCGGTACTCCTCCCAAACCAATTAATGGTGCGGCCGCAATTGTCAAAACTTCGCCGATGTTGCTACCCAAAATGTACTTAATAAAGCGGCGAATGTTGGTATAAACAACTCGCCCTTCTTCAGCGGCGGCGACAATAGTGGCGAAGTTGTCGTCTAGCAGCACCATATCGCTAGCTTCTTTGCTGACATCGGTGCCGGTAATTCCCATTGCGATGCCGATATCGGCTTGTTTCAATGCGGGTGCGTCGTTAACGCCGTCGCCTGTCATGGCGACAAATTTGCCCCAACTTTGCAAAGCTTGGACTATTCGCAATTTGTGTTCGGGGGAAACGCGGGCGTAAACGCTAACCTGTTCGACTTGCTGTTTGAGTTCTTCTTGGCTGAGCTTTTCTAATTCTTGACCGGTGAGAACTCGATCGCCCTTTTGTGCAATACCTAAATCACTAGCAATTGCCTTTGCTGTCAACTGGTGGTCTCCTGTAATCATCACCACCCGAATCCCTGCATCGCGGCACTTCGCCACAGCCTCGCGCACTTCCGGGCGCGGGGCGTCTAGCATACTGACGAGTCCCAGCCAAATCATTTCTTGTTCGCTGGTTGCGTCAGAATCTTGGGGCGGCAGGTTTTCCCAAATTTTGTAGGCAAATCCGAGGACTCGCAAACCATCGCTTGCCATGTTGTTGTTTTCGGCGAGGATGCGATCGCGCATTTCCTGATTTAAAGGTTGTACTCGATCGCCGATTATGATGCCTTTACAGCGCTCCAAAGTCAACTCTGGAGAACCTTTGGTAAACATCAAATAATTCTGCTGCTGTCCGTTTTCTGCTGGAAATCCTGAATGTCCCGATCGGCCAGGTACTTGGCAAATCACGCTCATCCGCTTGCGTTCGGAAGAAAAAGGAAATTCGGCCGTGCGCTGCAGCAATTGACACTGTTTTTCCTTATAAATGCCTGCTTTTCCCGCTAAAGACAGCAGAGATCCTTCTGTGGGGTCGCCCAAAATCTTCCATTCTTGCTCTTCGTGCTGCAATACTGCGTCGTTGCAAACGGCACAGGCAATTAATAAAGATTCGAGTTCTGGATATTCTTCTAAATTATTAATTTGGGTCGAGGTATGGCGATCGGTAAAATCTCCGATCGGGGCATAGCCGGATCCTCCGATGCCGATCGTACAGTCGCCCGTAGAGACTCGCTGAACGACCATTTTATTTTGAGTCAGAGTACCTGTTTTGTCGGAACAAATGGTAGTCACTGAACCCAAAGTTTCTACAGCAGGAAGTTTGCGAATCAGGGCGTTTCGCTTCACCATCCGCCTAGTTCCGAGCGCCAAAGTAACTGTCACGACTGCTGCGAGTCCTTCGGGAACTACAGCCACAGCCATGCTGAGAGAAACTTCTAACAAATCTTCAAATCTGCTGGTATCTAACCCGATGCCGCCGTTGTTGAAGGTCATCATGCCGCCGATGACGACAACTACGACTAAGGCTAGGGCGCCGGAGACTAGAACATTTCCCAACTGTCCCATCCGCTGTTGCAGGGGAGTTGGTTCGCTTTCTACTGACTGAAGCATGGCGGCAATTTTGCCCAGTTCAGTCTGCATTCCGGTGTTGGTGACGATCGCCTTGGCGCGCCCCTGAACAACTTCTGTGCCCTGAAAAATTAGGTTTAGCCGATCGCCCAAGGAAGCATCTTCGGGAAGTTCTAGCTCAGCTTGCTTGGTAACTGCCATTGCTTCTCCCGTCAAAGCAGATTCTCTGACTTGCAGATTTGATGTTTCGATCAACCTGCCATCTGCTGCTATTTTTACCCCAGCCTCTAACAGCATCACGTCTCCGGGTACGAGTTCTTTGGCTGCTATTTCCAAAGTTTTGCCGTTCCGCAGGACTCTGACTAGGGGGGAAGCGAGGTTTTTGAGGGCTGCGAGGGCTTTTTCAGCACTTTGTTCTTGGAAATAGCCGAGAATGCCGTTGAGTATGACGATCGCAAAAATGGCGATCGCATCTTTGGGAAAATTATCCGACTTGATGTCTAAGAATCCAGAAACCACGGCCACACCCATCAGCATCAACAACATGATGTTGGTGAACTGATCGACAAAAATCGACCACGGACTGCGGCCTCCTGTTTCTTCGAGTTCGTTGGGGCCGTATTGCTGCAAGCGTTCTGACACCTGTTGGCTGCTCAAGCCAGCGTCTTTGTTGCTGCTTAGCTGCTGGAGGGTTTTGTCAATTGCTACGGTGTGCCAAGAAGAGGGAGAATTTAAAGAAGACATAAATTACGATCGAGCGTGGGGCATAAAGGTGGTTGCGGCCGGACAGTTACAGCCGATCGATACTGCATAGGTATTGGTTCGAGATAAGAAGCAGGAAGCTAGACACTTCTCTATCTCTGGTCTATCTCAGGCTCTCTCGATCTGTTGGTATATTTACCCAAAAATTGGGTTTAAAGCCCCGTCGTTCTACGACGGCTTTCCCAAAACTTGTGCTCTAATAACTTCAACAATCAAATAATTTGATTGTAGTCGCCATCGGGCATGGGGAGACTTGAAACGGACGGGGAGCGACAGTAAGACGACAATGGTCGCTCAGGTTGCGATGAACCGTCAAGAATCCCCCTCCTTTCTACGGCGGGGAGTATGTCAACGCTGATAGCACTCATCTACCTTACCAAAAAATTGGGTTTAAAGCCCCGTCGTTCTACGGCTTTCCCAAAACTTGCGATCTAAATAACTGCAACAATCAAAAAATTTGATTTTTGTAGTCGCGATCGGGCCTAGGGAGACTTGAAACGGACGGGGAGCGACACTAAGACGACAACAGTCGCTCAGGTTGCGATGAACCGTCAAGAATCTCCGTCCTTTCTATGGCGGGGAGTATGTCAACCACCCAATTGTGAGTGGATCTTGGATTGGGCACTTTTTTGGCTTTTTTCCCTATTCCCCCGCCTTGTTTTCGCAAAACTTTAATTTTCTTAACTTTTCTTAATAATCGGCTTTTTCGGGGCAAAGCGCACAATGGCGATCGGGATGCGGGACAATTTTGTGCTGTCCCACGGTAAAAACCAGGGCAATTGAACCAACTCAGTAGCTGTGTATGTAAATTCGCATCTATCTTAGGAGGGAGATTACCCCGAAGTTGCTCAACATCAATTTACCTTCTCAGAGGGATAAGCTGCTGTAATAATTTGTAATAAACAAATGCCAGAGAGCATTGTATAAATGTCATAAGAAGGTTGAAACGACAGACGCAAGTTAACAAAAACACTGATTAACAAGGTTTGTCGCATCTCATAAAAGGTGTAAAATTTTCTAAGGTTTCTTAAATGTCCGCTGTAATGTCACAATAGTACAGGTAGCGGAAAAGGAGAGAAGAAGCCGATCGGCACAGTAGCCGGCGTCAACCTTCAACCCTTCCAGGTTTAACGGCCTGAACAAATTTAACTTAACGGTTTTATACCGCAACCAAACTCAATTAACTCAAGTAGGAGAGTTCTTTCATGTTTGACGCATTTACAAAAGTGGTTTCCCAAGCAGACGCTCGCGGCGAATTTTTGGCCACAGGCCAACTTGATGCCCTGAGCCAAATGGTTGCAGAAAGCAACAAGCGCATGGATACAGTCAACCGCATCACCAGCAACGCTTCCAGCATTGTTGCTAATGCAGCTCGCTCTTTGTTTGCTGAGCAGCCTCAGTTGATCGCTCCCGGCGGCAACGCTTACACCAGCCGCCGCATGGCAGCTTGCTTGCGCGACATGGAAATCATCTTGCGCTATGTCACCTACGCGATTTTCGCAGGCGACGCCAGCGTCCTCGATGACCGTTGCTTGAACGGCCTTCGCGAAACCTACTTGGCATTGGGAACTCCCGGCGCTTCCGTAGCAACTGGCGTTCAAAAAATGAAAGAAGCCGCTTTGGCGATCGCTAACGATCCAAACGGTGTAACTCGTGGAGATTGCAACTCCCTGATGTCTGAAGTCGGCAGCTACTTCGATCGCGCCGCTTCCGCAGTAGGCTAAACCCCAGCCATTGCAACCCAATCTGTAAAGCAACGATTCGATATATCGATCGGGCTTTTACAAATCGCATTAGTAGAAAAAACCGCAAACACTAGGGAGAAAGCAACACTATGAAGACCCCATTGACTGAAGCAGTCACAGCAGCAGATTCTCAAGGTCGTTTCTTGAGCAGCACCGAAATCCAAACAGCTTTCGGTCGTTTCCGCCAAGCATCCGCCAGCTTAGAAGCAGCCAAAGCTCTGACATCCAACTCTCAGCGCTTGATCGACGGTGCAGCCCAAGCAGTGTACAACAAATTCCCGTACACCCAACAAATGCAAGGCCCTAACTACGCTTCTACCCCAACCGGTAAAGCCAAGTGCGCTCGCGACATCGGCTACTACCTGCGGATGGTGACCTACTGCTTAGTTGCAGGCGGCACAGGCCCAATGGATGAGTACCTGATTGCAGGCATCGACGAAATCAACCGGACATTTGAATTGTCCCCTAGCTGGTACGTTGAAGCTCTCAAGTACATCAAAGGCAACCACGGCCTGAGCGGCGACCCCGCAGTGGAAGCTAATTCCTACCTCGACTACGCAATCAACGCCCTGAGCTAGATTTGCGTGATGCCCGGAATTGTAAGCTGCTGTTAGCTAGATTGTTAGCGGTTGTTTACGATTCCGGGCATCTGCGATCTTAGCCTAGTTTTCCAAATACTTTTTTTTAAGAAGTTTTCAGTTTTTAAACCAAAAAAGGGAGAAGCTAAAGATGGCGGGATTAGGTGCAGCCGAAAGATTGGGAATAAAAGCATTTGAAGAAGCGGGACAGGTAGAACTTCGCCCCCACTGGACGCAAGATGATGCGAAAGCAGTAATTCGCGCAGCTTACAGGCAAGTTTTCGGCAACGAGTATTTAATGTCCAGCGAGCGAGTTACCAGCGCTGAATCTCTGCTGATGCAAGGACAGATTTCAGTTAAAGATTTTGTACGGTCAATTGCTCAGTCCGAAATTTATCGGAAAAAGTTTTTCTACCCGAACTCGCAAACGCGGTTGATCGAACTAAACTACAAACATTTGTTGGGCCGCGCTCCCTACGACGAGTCGGAAATTGCTTTCCACGTTGATTTGTACAATGCCGAAGGCTACGAAGCTGAAATCAATTCTTATATTGACTCCGTTGAATATCAAGAAAATTTTGGCGAAAGTATAGTGCCTTACTATCGCGGTTTTGCGACTCAAAGAAATCAAAAAACCGTCGGTTTTAACCGGATGTTTCAACTGTATCGCGGCTACGCAAATAGCGATCGCTCGCAAAACCAAACCCAAGCGCGGTTAACTTGGGAAGTCGCCAGAAATACGGCATCGCCGATATACACAGCCTCTAGCGGACAATCTCTAGCTGGCGCGGCCGGGGGCGATCGCGGTAAACTCTATCGAGTCACCGCAATACAAGGTGCGGCTAAGTTTTCGCCCCAAGTGCGGCGGACTACTACCGAATATCTCGTACCTTACGAACAGCTTTCGAGCCGCTTGCAACAAATCAACAAACGTGGCGGCAAAGTGGTAAGTATTACCACAGCTTAAAGTTTGTAAAGACGTTTTTTTGCAAGCGTCAAAAAACAACTTAGGACTAAGTAAATAGGTAGGACAAATCATACTTGTAGGGATGGGTTTATCCAAAATATATGCCAACCGGCAGTTGATTGTGGCAAAACCAGCCCAACTTACTGTGCATCCTACCAATACACATATTAGGCTTAGTCCTAACAATCTCAAGTGCAACGAAGCTTTGAATTTTTGTTATTAATTTAGGAGAAAATCTGGTGGCTATTACGACAGCAGCATCCAGGCTGGGAACATCCGCATTGAGCGATGTGCCGAAGGTAGAATTGCGCCCTAACTACACCAAAGACGACCTGGAAATAGTAATTCGCGCCGTTTACCGTCAGGTGCTGGGCAACGATTATTTGATGAAATCCGAGCGCCTCAAAAGTGCTGAATCTCTCCTGCGAGACGGCAGTTTATCAGTGCGAGAATTTGTGCGCGCAGTGGCAAAATCGGAACTGTACAAAACCAAGTTTTTATACAGCAGCTTTCAAACTAGGACGATCGAACTAAACTACAAACACTTGCTCGGTCGCGCTCCCTACGACGAATCTGAAGTAGTTTACCACTTAGATTTGTACCAAACACAAGGCTACGATGCTGATATCGATTCTTACATTGATTCAGTAGAGTATCAAGAAAACTTCGGCGAAAATATCGTCCCCTACTACCGCGGCTTTAACACGCAGCGCGGGCAAAAAACCGTTGGTTTTACCCGGATGTTCCGCCTGTATCGCGGCTACGCAAACAGCGATACATCTCAACTAGAAGGCAATAACTCTCGCTTAGCAGTTGAACTCGGTACTAACAGCGCTACAGCAGTAGTTGGGCCTTCTGGCGGTAACGAAGGTTGGGCATATCGGCCTTCTGCCAGAAACGTAACTCCCAGCACCGGTTTCGGCGGCGGCGCAGCTTACGGCAAAGAAGGGCGGCTTTTCCGCGTGGAAGTTTCGGGAATTCGCACGGGCGGCTATCCCAGCGTGCGCCGCAGCAGCAAAGCGTTTATCGTACCTGTTGATGATTTGTCCTCGCAAATGCAGAAATTTCAACGCATGGGCGCGAAAATTGCCAGCATTACTCCAATTTAGTCAGTTGGCAGTTGCCAGTTGGCAGTTGCCAGTTGGCAGTTGTTAGTTGTTAGTTGGTAGGGGCGGTGCCCCCGTGCCCGCCCTCTTAGTTGTTAGTTGTTAGTTGTTAGTTGTTAGTTGTTAGTTGTTATTAGTCAACAGCTAACAGTCAACAGCTAACAGTCAACAGCTAACAGCTAACAGTCAGCAGCTAACAGTCAGCAGCTAACAGTCAACAGTCAACAGCTAACAGCTAACAGTCAACAGTCAACAGTCAGAATTACCAATTACCAAGAAGCTTATGTTCGGTCAAATTGTAGCTGGAAAAAGTGGCAATACAGCTTCCGCAGGTCGCTGTTTTCGGTACGAAGTTGTGGGCTTGCGCCAAAGCGATGATACGGAAAATATTGATTATTCGATTCGATCGAGCGCGAGTACATTTATCACCGTGCCGTACAATCGGATGAATCAAGAAATGCAGCGGATTACTCGCATGGGCGGGAAGATTGTAAGCATTCAGCCGCTAAGTGCGATCGCAGAATCGTCCCATGAATCATCGTCTGCAGAATCGTCCCATGAATCATCCTCAGATGAATCCTCCCATGAATCATCCTCAGATGATAATTAAGAGCGATTGAAAAGGACGATAGAAAGAGACTGCTTGCGTATTTCAAAAGTGTTTTACCCCTCCCTCACCACTATTTTTAGTGGTGAGGGACTAAATGTCTAATCGATCGCATACCTAGTTAACTGCCAATAACGAACGGAAATTCTGCCCTCCAGAAGTGAGAGGTAAAACCCCCGCGAATTCGCCAAAAGTCTCTTTCAATCGCCGACTTTGATCGAGGGGTTTTTAACGCCGATTTAATATATAGCAGTTCTCAAGCGTGCTGAGGTATGCCCGATGCCCGATGCCCGATGCCCTATACCGCATAGTACCTCATCTTTCTCAGAAAGGCTTAATATATGTCAATCACCAGAACTGATTCGGTAAATCTGCAAGAATCAGTTTGAGTTCCGGTTCATTCACCCGCTTAATTGCTTTCGGAATACTTACCCACTGCCGCTTTCTCTTGCTAGCTTCCGGCCAATTTTCCAGAATAGTTTGCACTGGTAGCAAGAATACTTCTACATGACAAGTATGGCCGGACTTTTGATATTTGTAAGTTCCCAACAAATCCGGCAACACTTTACCCAACAAACCTGCTTCTTCCCAAGCTTCCTTCGCTGCAGAATCTTGCGGAGTCATATCAGGTTCAATTAACCCTTTGGGAATTACCCAGCGCTTACCGGTGGAAGAAGTAATCAGCATGACTTCAATTTTTCCGTCTTGAATGCGGTAGGGAATTACTCCCGATTGCTCTACCAATAAAGCGGTTATACTCATAATTTTGGCAATAGTTGTGGGTGCAAAAGCTGCTGCAACTAGATTAATATAGGACTGACGCATAGGACTAAAGAAACCGCGTGTTTTACCGAATATCCGGGAGACAGCGCGTCTTTTCGTAAAAAAACCCAGTTTCTGACCGCCCGTGCATAAGTCCGCTCTGCTAGCTACCAGGAAGAGTGTGGCAGATATTGGAGAACAGACATATTTTGCTTTCCCTCTGTTAAAACTAGCAAATGTAGATGCACTCCAGCTAGAAAATAATATTGTAATACTCGCGCGCAGATAAAAGCCGATCGCCCAAATCGGCCTCTATCCGCGCCCCTATGCGGTTTTCCCTCTAATCTTTCTTCACCTTAGCCTCCAGATTTTCCATCCGACTCCTCAAATCTTGATTCTCCTTCTTCACTTGGTCTAATTCCTCCCGCAACTGCTTCACCGCTGCATCGGAACCAGCATTTTTCTGCACTCTTTGCACAGCTTCATCAGCCATGCGGCGGACGCGGCCGTCAGGAGTTTGGTCAGCTAAAGAACGCAAAATCCGAATGGCTTTGCGAGTTTCCATCTGTCCTAAAGCCGCAACTACAGATACTTGAGTCAAGAAAAACGTCTCCTTAGATAATTCTGCCAATCGGTGCAAAATTCGTTCTAAATTAAGCTTAGTTTGACCCGTTGAAATTGTCCCCAAAGAACGAATTGCACCCAAACGCAAAGCTTGCGGAGTACCGGCGGCTGTATATTTCAAAATTAGATTCAGCGCATCTTCAGAAGTTTTCATTTGCGCCAAACCGGCAATAGCACCCGATCGCACAACCTCATTCCAGCCCTGACGCTCTTTCAGCACCAATTTTAACTCTTTGAGTACCTGTTCGTCCGTCGGTTTTTCGTCGGGATTCGCCCCTGCGATCGAGCCCATAGCACTAGCTGCGGCCGCTTCTACATAATAGCTGTCGTCGCCTTTTTCGACGATCGACCTCAGCGCCTTATAAGTTTCGTGAGTCTTGATTTGGCCCAGCGCATTCACCACAGCGCGGCGAACCCTAGCATCTTTATCTTTCAAACCACTTGCTAAACCTTCAAAAGCTTGGTCGAGTTTAATTTCAACTAACTGACCGGCTACTTCAGCCCGCACACCCCAAAACCGATCTTTTTTGAGAACTTCTGACAGCGCTTTCACAGCTTCCAGTCCTCCCTTTTTCGCCAAAGCTTTGGCTGCATAAATCCGGGAAACCGGGTCAGGGTCAAACTGCAACTGAGCTTTTAATTCGGCAACTCCATACTCTAAAACAACGGTTTTTAAGTATTTATTTCCGACATCAAAACTGATAAAAGCGGGCTTCTCTTCTAGGGGGAAATAAAAACTTTGCTCGCGTTCGTGCACTCGAACCGTGAAAGTTTTTATATTAGCAGCACTTCCCTCGTCTGCATCTTTTTCTGGCTTATAACCGAAGCCGATCGGAATTTTTAGGTCAAAGACATCTTTGCTATTACCGTTGTCCTTTTTGCTATCTTTGATCTGAGTTTGTGTGACAGTCACTTTGGCTAATTTGCTGTCGCCGTCCCAGGAATAAGCAACTTTGTAATCTGGATGACCGCCGCGATAAACGTACTGATCGAACAAAAACATTAAATTGCGGCCTGTCGCCTTTTCGATCGCCCTTAGCAAATCGATCGTTTCTACAGTTTTGTGAGCGTTATCCCGCACAAAAGTGTGAATTGCTTTGTAAAATAGTTCGTCGCCTAACTCGGCGTGAATCATGTGATACACGCAAGCGCCTTTTTCGTACAAATGGCGATCGTACAATTCGATCGCTTCGCGGTAAACGTGAGTGACAATCGGGCGGCGGTAACGAAAACTGTCTTCAGCTAAATAATTGCGGGCTTCACCTAACATATAATAAGCCGCATCTTCTTTGCCGTATTCTTTGTCAGTCCACAGCACCTCAGAATAGGAAGCCATACCTTCCTTAATCCAAGCATGAGACCAGTGTTTAATTACTACTAAATCGCCGAACCATTGGTGAGCTAATTCGTGAGCAACTAAGCTTTCTGTACCGCGATTGTCGAGGCTAGCGCGTTCGTCTAGCAAGCATCTATCTGTTAGCAAAGTTGTCGAAGTATTTTCCATACCGCCGAAGATGAAATCATCGACGCAGACTTGAGCATATTTAGGAAAAGGGTAAGGATAGCCAAATGCTTTAGAGAAAAACTCAATCATTTGGGGCGTTTTGCCCATGCTGCGCTTACCGTCGGCTTCGCGGCCTTTTTCGACGTAATAATTAACTGGTTTGCCGTTCCATTCGTCTTTAATTTCGGCAAAATCTCCGACGGCTAAGGTCATTAAATAAGTTGGGTGGATCTGGGTTTGCGACCAGTGATAAATCTTATCGTCTCCCTCATTTTTTGTGCTAATTAATTCGCCGTTAGAGATTGCAAAAAGTTGTTTCGGAACTTGCACTCTAATTTCGGAAGTTGCGAGTTGTCCGGGATAGTCGAAACAGGGAAACCAGAAGCGGGAATCTTCGTCTTCGCCTTGAGTCCAAACTTGTGTTGGTTTGTCGGGATAGTGTTTGTCCGGCCCGACAAAATAGAGACCGCGCTGGGGTTTTTCGACCGAGTATTCGATCGCGATTGTAATTGGTTCGTATGCTTTTGTTGGTTCGTGCAGTTGAATTTGTAGCACTTCGCCGTCGCTGTCGAAATTTTGCTCGGTTTCGCCGATTTTTACTGATTTAATGTTCAGGTTGACAGCATCTAAGGTTAATTTGTCAATACCGCTGCGGACTGGATTGATGCGGATGCTGCAAGTGCCGCGAAAACTTTGTTTGGGAATATCCAGCACTAAATCGAGGAAAATATGCTCTACTTGTCCGGGGCGATCGGGGTTGTAGTGGGGTCTGGCACCGGGCATCTCGAAGGATTTGTGACCGTTTTCAGAATCAAAGTAAGTGTGTGACATTATGATGGCAGAGTTGTGTGTCGATAGGCGATCGCAGGCAGCAGCGAGGAAAGCTAAACTGCCAGCTTATTCTAGGGTAGCGCGTCCTAGTTGCTGTTGTCGCTAATCTTGTTGAAAATTCGGGCGATCTTTGGCGGGATGAAAAATAGGATTTTTTCGCTACAATATCAACAAGGCTAATGTCTGCAATCATCAGCCTGAAATTGAAATTGAGAGGGCAATCAGCATGACAGCTACAGTATCAGTTCCCAGTGCGATCGCATCTTTGCTGGGCGACGAAGCCGAAGACTTGCTCACCCATCAAGCAAAAGTTTCTAAAGATTTGTTGCACCTGCCAGGCCCGGATTGGGTCGATCGCATTTTCGCTCAAACCGATCGATCTCCTCAAGTCTTGCGATCGCTCCAGCAACTTTATTCTAGCGGACGCTTGGCGAATACCGGCTATTTATCCATCCTACCAGTAGACCAAGGAATCGAACACTCAGCAGCCGCTTCTTTTGCACCAAATCCCATTTATTTTGACAGCGAAAACATCATCAGACTAGCAATTTCGGCAGGCTGCAACGCTGTCGCCACCACCCTAGGAGTGTTGGGCAGCGTATCTCGCAAATACGCCCACAAAATTCCTTTCATTCTCAAACTAAATCACAACGAACTGCTGACTTATCCCAATCAAGCCGACCAAATAATGTTTGCTTCCGTCGAACAAGCTTGGAATTTAGGAGCAGTTGCAGTCGGAGCAACAATTTATTTTGGTTCCCCAGAATCGACGCGACAAATCCAAGAAGTCAGTCAAGCTTTTGCCCAAGCTCACGAGTACGGAATGGCAACAATTTTGTGGTGCTACCTCCGCAACGATATCTTCAAACAAGACAAAGATTATCACTTAGCAGCGGATTTAACAGCTCAAGCAAATCACCTAGGAGTGACAATTCAAGCTGACATCATCAAGCAAAAATTGCCCGAATGCAACAACGGCTACGCAGCAGTTGCTAAAGCCAGCGGCCACAGTTACGGCAAAACCGACAAGCGCGTTTATTCCGATTTGACAACGGATCACCCGATCGATCTAACACGCTATCAAGTGCTCAACTGTTATGCGGGAAGAATGGGTTTAATCAACTCCGGCGGTGCTTCGGGAAAAAACGATTTTGCCGAAGCCATTCGCACCGCAGTAATCAACAAACGCGCTGGCGGCTGCGGCTTAATTTCCGGCCGCAAAACTTTTCAGCGTCCCTTTGAAGAAGGTGTAAAATTGTTCCACGCGATTCAAGACGTTTATTTGTCGTCTGAAATTGCGATCGCCTAAACATTCACAGCAAACTAAAATTAGGGTGTGCAGCGCACCCAATGCTATCCGCTTCCTAGTGCGGACTTGAGTCCGCACTACGAACCCTTTTTGTTGCGATCGTAGATCGAACACGATATGATATCAAATCAGGTAGCATCGGAATGATTCAGATATATATTCTCGGACTCTGTGTACTCTGTGTTCTAGCGCCGGTTAAATCACCTGACGATGCAACCGAACACGATATAACAGATAATTTATATACGATTAATAACCGTAGCAACAATTTGTCAAGATAGTATTAAAATACCCCACAGCCTTGTTTAAAACCAAATCATATCTTCATCAAGCCCCTACAATGCACCGATTTTGTTAAAATAACTTATACTAAATTTGCCCAAAAAAATCTAAACTTTGCAATTACTAAGTTGTAAATTGTCAATTTTTATTAAATTGCTCAGATCTTAGAGATTTTGTAAGTATAAAATAGAAGGCATAAATTTTTATTTATGATTCCCTCTACCTTCTAACTCGCTACCAAAATAATAGCATATCTAAAAAACAATGCAACTCTAGGTCAAGTCTCAACCACAAGCTTAATCATTAATTCTCAATTCTTCACACCAAAATCCTATAACCTTAACTGTATCTCTTCAAAAATGAATCTTTATAATAATGGATTATACCCCCTTTAGCCTCACATTTGTCGATCGCGCCCCCTTATGAGTAATAATCCCGGCAAATTCGGCCTCCGTGCCACCCTCGTCGTTCCCTTCGTAATACAAATTTTTGTGGCGGTTGGGCTAGTGGGCTATCTATCCTTCCGCAACGGACAAAAAGCGGTCAACAATGTTGCCAGCCAGTTGCGGCGTGAAGTGGTAGCCCGCGTCCAACTTCACCTGACAAGCTACTTAGCTCTGCCTCATTTAATTGAGCAAATTCACATCAATACAATTCGCCAAAAGTTACTAGATCCCACCAATTTTAAGCAAATGGAAGGCTATTTTTGGCAGCAAAGCCAATCGCTAAATCCTAATATTGGAACCATCGCCTTTGCCAATTCAAAAGGAGAATTTGTAGGCGCTAATAAACCAGAAGGCTACACAGTAATAGCGAACGAAACAACTGGTAACGCCATCCGCAGATATGCAGTTGACAATCAAGGCAATCGCATCAAATTAATTCGAGAAAAACCCAATTATGATGCTCGAACTCGCGATTGGTATAAAGCTGCTGTCCGGGTCGGCGGCCCAACTTGGAGCGCCATAGATACTTCCGCTTTAGGTGACAGGCTAGACCTTTCAGCAGTCTACCCCTTCTACAACAGTACAGGAACACTTCAGGGCGTTTTTCTGACCGATATTTCCCTCGGACAAATTAGCGACTTCCTGCACAGTTTCCCTGTTGGCAAATCAGGGAAAATTTTCATCGTCGAACGCAGCGGACTTTTAGTTGCTAGCTCCACAATCAACAAACCTTTTACAGTTGCTGCCAGCGGTAAAACCGAGCGTCTTCACGCCGAAAAAATTAGCGACCATTTAACGCGAAAAACTACTCAATATTTATTCGAGCAATTTGGAAATTTAAATAAAATAAATACCCCTCAGCAGATGGAATTTATTCTCGACGGCGAGAAACATTTTCTGCAAGCTGCCCCTTTTCGAGATGAATTAGGTATTTTAGATTGGTTAGTTATCGTAGTTGTCCCCGAATCAGACTTTACAGCAGAAATTGATGCCAATAACCAAACTACGATCCTGCTATGTATTGTAACTTTAATTGTGGCAATTATTATCGGTATTTTCACCGCTGCCTGGATTGCGAAACCACTGCTTAAACTTTCTCAAGCATCCGCAGAAATTGCCACGGGAAACTTAGAGCAGCACGTCCCGCTCAGCAGGATAGTTGAAATCGGACAACTAGCAAATTCATTCAACAGCATGGCAAGACAACTGCAAGAATCTTTTGCCGCCCTAGCAAAGCAAAATGAAGACTTAAAAGACCTCGATCAACTCAAAAATGAATTCCTTGCCAACACATCTCACGAACTCCGCACACCCCTCAACGGCATCATTGGCATCGCTGAATCCCTGATTGACGGAGCAACCGGAAAACTTCCCCAAAGAACTCAAGCTAACCTCACTTTAATTGTCTCCAGCGGTAGGCGTTTGTCTAATTTAGTCAACGATATTCTTGACTTTTCTAAATTGAGGCACAAAAATTTGGAACTGCAACTCAAACCCGTAGACTTACGAGCAGTTACCAATGTAATTTTGACCATGAGTAAACCCCTAGCTGCGCCTAAAAAATTGCAATTAATCAACTCGATTCCTGCGGAATTTCCCTCCGCCTTAGCCGATGAAGAGCGCCTGCAACAGATTTTGCACAACCTTGTGGGTAATGCGATTAAATTCACTTTGTCAGGAACGGTAACAGTGTCAGCAAAAGTGGTTGTCGAGCCTCAGCTACCGGCAGTAAATTTCCCAAAAGCACCAACTACAAACTCTCTGTTGGCTGTGACAATTTCTGATACCGGAATTGGCATTGCAGAAAATCAATTTGAGAGAATTTTTGAATCTTTTGAACAAGCAGAAGGAGCTAGCACCAGAGAATATGGCGGTACAGGATTGGGTTTAGCTGTCACCAAAAAATTGGTTGAATTGCATGGCGGTAAAATTCTGGTTGAGTCTCAACTAGGGGAAGGTTCGCAATTTACATTTACTTTGCCTATTTCCACTGTCAAAACTGAACCAAAGCCCTCAGCAGAGCTTCAAAAAACTCAGATTTACGAGTTAGCCATCCCAATAGTTGCCGAAGATTTACCGCTGACAATAAATCATGAAAAACAGTTCAAAGTTTTGATTGTTGATGACGAACCCATTAACCGTCAGGTACTCATCAATAATCTTTCCCTGTACAATTACGCCATTACAGAAGCTAGTAACGGACAAGAGGCATTGGCCGTAATGGAAGGCGGTTTGATCCCTGACTTGATTTTGCTAGACTTGATGATGCCGCACATGAACGGTTATGAAGTTTGTCAAAAAATCCGCGAGCAGTTTCCAGCTTATGAACTTCCGATTGTGATGCTGACTGCGAAAAATCAAGTGGCAGATATTGTGGAGGGATTTGAATCGGGAGCTAATGATTATTTATCGAAGCCGATTCAAAAACAAGAAATGCTTTCGCGCATCAGAACGCATATTTCTCTGGCAAAAATAACTTCAGCTTATGGGCGTTTTGTGCCGCGCAATTTTCTCAAATTTTTAGGAAAGGAAAGTATTATTGATGTTCAAATTGGCGACCAAGTACAGCAAGAAATGACGGTAATGTTTTCTGACATTCGCTCATTTACAACTCTGTCAGAAGCGATGACACCTCAAGAAAATTTTCAATTTATTAATTCTTATCTCACTCAAGTCAGCCCAGTTATTCGGCAGTACCGAGGCTTTATTGATAAATATATTGGCGATGCGATTATGGCGCTGTTTCCTGAGTCAGCTAATGATGCTGTGCAAGCTGCAATTGCGATGCAGAAACAAGTAGCACTGTACAACGAACAGCGGCAACTTGGAGGTGAGGTTCCGATTTTTATAGGTATTGGCTTGCATACGGGCAATTTAATGCTGGGAACCGTTGGCGAATCCGAACGCATGGATACGACTGTGATTGCTGATGCTGTTAATTTGGCCTCTCGTTTGGAAGGCTTAACGAAGCTGTACGGAGTGGGAATTTTGATTAGCGAACATACTCTATCTCGGCTGGAAGGTTTACAAAATTTTAAGTTCCGTTTTCTCGATAGAGTGAGGGTAAAAGGGAAAACTGAATCGGTTGCTGTTTATGAAGTTTATGATGAAGAACTCGGATTGTCTAACCAGTTAAAGACTCAGACTCAGGCAATTTTTGAGGAAGGAATCAGGGCTTACAGTTGTCAAGATTTTGCCCTAGCTCAATCAAGATTTGAAGAGATATTAGTTATCAATTGTGAGGATAGGGCTGCTCTACTTTACGTAAAACGCTGTCAGCAATATCAACAATATGAAGTGCCGGAAGGATGGGAAGGTGTGGCCGATTTAGATTTTAAGTAATTGCAGTTCCAAAAATGTAATGCAAATGTGAATAAATCTTGCTAAGTAATTGGACAGAATTAATTACACACTGATTTTTTGCTGATTCTTTACTAGACAAGGCTTGTAGCCCAGAGTTTTGTGTAATTAATTGTGTCTTACTACTTACAATGATTAATGTTAGACAAATTTCATAAAGTAGCGCTAGATATTAGCCCCCGCGAGTTCGGGAGGGCTAAGACTTCATCAATAGCACATCTTTATGTACAAAAATGGTATTAGACAAATAATTTTTTATTTGCCTAGCTCCCCGCCGGATGCAGTCGGCCCGTTTTCCTACATAATATCGACTCTAATTTCTATATATAGCCTTTCAAGCTTTCATAGGAGGTACTATGCGGCCTAGGGCCTAGGGCATAGGGCATACCTCACAATGCTTGATAACCGCTATATTGATCCGGTTACTATCAAGCAAATTAATAGTTTAGCAGATTTTGGACTTGACAGCGGAGTAGGGCGAAAAATGCCGATGAAAATGGGAATGACGCGCCGGTTGCCTAATTTTTAATCATGCACTTTTTGGCTTAATTTCACTAACTATTTCGTAAATATCTGTGTCGGGAATTTTGGCGAACAAAGGAGTCATCTGCTTCAATATTTCCTGATATGCTTCGCTTTGATTGGCGGCCATCTCTTCTACACTTTCCCAAAAAATGATGGCAATACCTTTGTCTGTATTGGGCAATTGCAGCAGGTACGCTCCCTTAAAACCTGTGGCATAAGTTGCAACGGCTTTTTCAAAAAGTTCTTCGGCTTCTTTGAATTTTCCTGGTTTAAATTCGCCAAGGGCAACGTAGGCAAACTGATGTCGGAGAAAGTCTAAAAATTCTGACATATCCTGTTCCTGAATAAATCGCTATACACCAGGTTATATTTTACCCGATCGCCCGAAATTTGTGAATAAGCTGGTGCGCGTCTAATTTTAACAAATATGTTTCTGGAAACAAGGAGTGGGGCGTTGCTTTGAGCGGTGCCAGAAAAATTAAATCTAAATACCGCAAAAGCTGAGTAAGTTTTGGATTGTCGCGCTCAGCCCAGCGGCGAATTGATGAGATACTGCACCTAGCTGCGATCGCGCTTTACCCGAAAAAAGCGGTTTTTTGCAATAACCCTATTGAATTTACAAAATTTACCTGCAAAGATTATAAGGTATCAAGACAAATAAAGTAGAGAGGCAACTAAAATAAATGCCAAAAATATTAGTAATTGAAGACAATAACTTTATCCGAGCAACCGTTATAGAACTCTTGCAATTGCACGGTTTTGAAGCTGTAGGCGCAGAAAACGGACAAGTCGGTATCCAGTTAGCGATCGCCCAAATTCCCGATTTAATCTTGTCTGATGTGATGATGCCGGAACTCAACGGTTTGGAAGTTTTCGCGATTTTGCGATCGTACCCTGCAACCGCCAGTATTCCGTTTATTTTTATGACGGGTTCAGAAATAGAAAAAGCGATCGAACTCAAAGCCGACGGCTATCTCAAGAAACCTTGCAGCGCCACAGAAATGTTCCGGGCGATCGCAACTCAACTAGAACAACCGAAAATTACCAACCCAAAACATCAAAAAGTACAGGACAATTCCGGTCAAGAAAATCTCAGCTTGGGCGCCCGGAATCAAAAATATCGGCTGGAGATGGCGTCGCTTTGCTCTCAATGACAGGCACTGTAACGTTCTTGATACATAAGTTGAGGGAATTTCAAATTGGTTCCAGCCAGAGGTGACTTAGACTGGGTATGTTGAATTTGGTACAAAAGTCATGAACCCACAATCTAAAGGCCGCCTAGTTTGGAATCACTCTACCCACCTTCCCGGTTTGATACCAATTTTAGAGCGCCTCACCCTAAAAATAGGCATTCAAACTGTCACTCCAGGTGTCATCAACAAAGTTAAAGGACACATCCCCCGCATGACATTAAGAGTGTCAGTACCCATCCGGGGGGGATTTAAAATCATTGCCAGACAGGGCAAAACCGTACAAGAAGTCTTTATATTAACCACTCTCAGTCAAGGGGACTTGGAAGAGACGATCGCCCAAACCCTAGCCCGGTGACAATTTTTCCTTAGCAAGCACTGCGCGAGCTCTAACTGCTAAAGTTTCATCGCTTTGGGCAATTTCCTCAAGTTGGGCCAAAACTTCCGTTAACCAATCCGGTTGAACAGTTGCAGCAACCGCCAAAGCTTGCAAAGCCCCCGCTGCTGCGTAGCGAACCACCCATTCCGGGTCTCGGGACGCTTGCAGCAGGGTTTTCACGGCGCGAATTTGAGCATCTAAAACTTGTTCTGCGGGCATAAGTTCCCAGCAAATCGTACCCAAACCCCTAGCCGCCGCCCGCCGCACGCTCAAAGCAAAGTCATTCGCCGCAGCATCGAGCAAAATCTCTAAACCTCTGGGGTCGCCAATTCCAGCCATTGCTCGAACAGCCCAAGCCCTCGCTCCGTAATTGTAGCCGTCAAGCTGTTCTAGAAGCGGGAGTACGGCGGGTTCTCCGAGTTGAATCAGCCCGTCAACGGCGGCAACAGCGGCACCGGGGTTGTTGTAGCCGAGGACTGTAATTAAGGTAGGAATTGCTTCTTTGGAAGGAGTCGCCGCCAGTGCTTTGACTGCGTTTAACAAGCCTTCGGAAGAATCTGCTTGTTCGACTGCGCGAATTAGTTCTAATGCCATTGATTTGTATAATTTACAACAGGTTTACACAAAATTTTAGAGTGGAGATTTTTGATTTTAAGAATATAGGGCTGATCCACGGATGGCCAGAAACCGGGTTTTTTGCGAAAATTCTTCGCTGTAATCCTCAGATTATGTAAAAAACCCGGTTTCTTTGGTCTTGATGTGTAAGTCCTGGAATATTGCAGATACACTCAAAACCTCTTAAAGTCGCGCTATCATCTCGGTGCGAGAGCCAACGCTGCTGCTGGACTGCTTCAAGGATACCGCGCTGCTTGCCATTGGGCATTTCGCGACCAGCTAGCAATGCTGTTGAAGTTGGAACCGAAAGAGTTGTTGTCGAGCGCGATCGGATTACAGGAGGCGGCGTAACTGCTGGCATCGATTTTGGGGTGCTTGCCGGCAAGCTCTGCGGCGAGGAAACTGCCAAAATGATTCAGTTACTTTTAGAATACAATCCCGCACCGCCTTTTAATGCTGGTTCCCCCGAAAGTGCTGGAGATATTTTAGTTGAGCAAGTCAAACAATTTGGCAAGCAGCTAATCGAGGCATCTCTAGAAGTTACTGAGAAAACAGCGCTCGGATTGGGTATTAACAATTAAGTTAATAGTTACCGGCGTTATTTACAAAAGACTATCCATTAAGTTCATAACTTGGATAGCTTCATCGGACAAAGATAGAGAGGTTTGTTGATTTAGGTGATGCTCCAAAACTCCTTTGAGGGCAATCAATTTCATGCTATTTTCTGCTAAAGTTTCAGCAATAGCTGGCGCTGAGGGCAAATAGCCGATCGCCCCCAAGTCCATCAAAGCCGATCGCCGCAACTGCAAATTATCCCCATTCAAAGCCCTTACCAACCGATCTCCGTAAATGCGATCGCCAGTCAACTGATACATCGCCCGCGCCGCAGCGTACTGCACCCGCTCCACAGAATGCTCTAAAAAAGGTGCAATTAGCGGTATAGCTTCTGTCGCTCGCAGCGTGCCCAAAGCTTCAATTACCGAGTCGTAAGGCTGCACCAAGTGCGATTTACCAGTCACGCGCACGGCCCTGGCCACGCCCCCATCTAAGAGTTTCATCAGCGACGGAATGGAATCGATATCGCCCAGCATTTCTAAAGCTTGAGCCGCCGCTTCCCGCACGTAATAATCCGCGCATTCCAAACACCGAATCAGCGCCGGTAAGGCTTGTTTGTCGCCCAATTTACCCAGCGCCCGCGCCGCATTTCGCAATAGGGAGTAGTCGCCAATTTTTGTTTGTTCTGATTCTTCTTGCAAAGCCTCAATCAAAGCTGAAATCGCCGCCGGTTCCTTGACTCGAAATCTGCCAACCCACCAAGCAGCGTAATACCGGAGACTGTAGTCTTGGGAGTGCAAATTTGCGATCGCCTGTTCTACTGTTAAAGACTCGCCGTCAGCTACACCGGCCGGTGAGTCGGATTCGTCATAATTCATAATGGTTAGTTATTAAGAAAACTCGGAGATGATTTCAAAAGACTGTTGGCGAATTCAAAAAAAAGGTAAAACCCAACATTCCACAATCAGGGCAAAAGAACTATAGCAGTTCGTTCATCAGTTGTGTAATTCTTGTAAGGGAAACCCCCATGCGCGGCGATCGCGATCGCGTTCTCCAAGGGTAGCTATCCCCTTGGAAATCGTCCTCTTGATGCTGGGGGTGCAATCTTGGCACTACCCCTGCACATACACACATCCTGCAAGGATTGCTAGCTCAAGCATTAGCTGATAGAAAAGGAATGCTTTCTGCTAAGTTATCCTTAACTTCAATTCCCTGTTTTCTCGCCCAAAACTGGCTCAAAAAGTGAATTTGCCGCAAGCCAACAATTAAATTTAAACCAGGGACAAAAATCCACCAAACTGTTAAGGGTTCTTTGATTCCTTCTTGGCGGTAAAGTTCGTTAACTGTGTTGTAAAGTTTGAATTGGACGATGTAAATCCAAGCAATTCCCACGAAGGAAAACCAACCAAACCATCCGGGAACGTCGGGGTCAAAAATTCGCAAAGCTTGGGGAACCGCTACTCCTAAAACAAAGGGCAGCAAGCAAAGATTCCCCGACCAACCAGTGCCGTTATGGCGCCGCAATTCTTCTTGGATAATCCATTTATACCAGCCGTAATATAGCAGCAAACTGACTGCAGAAAGCAAAATTACTCGCCACAAGGAGCGGGGTTTTCCTAAAGGTTTGTCGGACATTTTTTGAGGTAAAATATGAATGGCTTTATTGATTGTATTAACATTTGTTAATTATTGCAAAATTGCTTCTCGGATCGATCGCGCGGTTGCAGGGGCCAGCAGAACACCGTTGCGGTAGTGGCCGCTGGCGATCAGAACGTGGCTGTTACCCGGAAGCGTCTCGATAATTGGGGCCGGTCGTTTTTCCGGGCGCGGGCGCAATCCCGACCATTTTCTGAGGATTTCAGCTTCGGCTAAGGCGGGAAAAAGTGATATCGCCCTCGCCATCACTTCTTCCAACATATCAGCATTCGCCTGAATTTCCCCGCCGTTTTCGGGAAATTCCACCGTCGCGCCTATCCAAAATTCTTGATTTGCCAAAGGTACAATGTGAACGTCGTCGCAAGTAATTACGGGCCGAAAGTCTGGGTTTCCTAACGGATTTTTTAACCGCAAATGCAGCGCTTGTCCCAACACCGGGCGAATGTCAATTAATTGATTTAAGGATGCAGTGACTGTCGCAGAACCTAAGCCAGCGGATATAATTAGTCGATCGAACTCGCCACTAGCAGCAATCGCGGCCCCTTCAACTTCCACTCCAAACTCAAAAATTACGCCATTGCGTTCAGCAGCATCCACCAAAGCCAAAGTTAGCGCCGTCGGATCGACTTGCCGGTCTTGCGGCGAATAAATCCCAGCAATTATGTTATTGTTGACAGATAAGTGAGGATTGCGATCGCGCACTTGTTGCACATCCCAAAGTTCCAATTTCCAACCTTGAGATTCGCGAATTGCTGCTAGTTTTTCCCATTTACTTAAATCCTCTCCCTCCCCACCAAGCATCAAAATTCCCTGTTTGTTAAACGGAATTTTTCGCCCCGTAACTGCTTCTAATTCAGGAATTAAAGTTTCGTAGCGCTGAAGGCTGCTTTCCCTCAACTGCCAATTTCTGCCCTTAGTTTTGTGACTGATAACTCCCATCAAAACGCCGAGGGCCGCACCTGTAGAACCCAGTGCCGGCGGTTGTTTGTCGAACACGGTAACTTTGACTTCGGGGAATTTACTTAGTTCAAAGGCGATCGATGCCCCGATAATACCGCAACCAATAATTGCAACGCGAACCATTCAATTTTAGATTTTAGATTTTAGATTTGAGACTTTAGATTTGAGACTTTATATAATTTTTTCGTAGGGCGCGCACCGCACACCCTACCATAACTGCACGCACCATCTCGGTGTGCAGCGCGCACCTAAAAACTAAAGTAATTAGTCTTGAGGAATTAGCTGCAAGAAATTCTCGAAATGATTCACCGCTGTTTGATAACTAGCCATAACTTTCGCATAGTCATTCGCTTTAGCAGCGCTGTCAATGTTTACCAAATCAGCAAACAAACTCTTTGTCAAATCAACAGCTTGTTGTTGAGATTTGGGTAACAAAGTGCCTGACACGGCTCTCATGGTGTTACGCAAGTCGCCTAGAGGCCCGTGAATGTAAGTTACGGTATCAATCCAATTTCTGTTTTGAATTAGGTTTCCTAGTTTATCCATGCGCGATCGGAATTCTGTCAGGGTAGGAGCATAGCGCTGAATTTGCTGGATCTGGGCTGCTGTGTAAGTCGTCGGAACTTTGGCTTCGACACTGCTGCAACTAACCAGAAATGCCATCATAAACGCCATCATCAAGGCAAAAAATGAACGGGGACGAGTCATATCGATTTTTGATTTTTGATTTGTGATTTCTCGTTGCCGGCGGACACGGGGACACCGACCCTAGGCACCGAGAGTTAGGTACAAAATATTATTTTACCTCCTGACGTCGCAGAAAAGTTATCAGAGCTTCGCCAACTTTTTCCGACCAATGTTCTTGGGGATAATGCCCCGCTTGTTCTAGTGTGACTAACTCGGCATTTTTCATGGAACTGACTAATTTTTGAGCGGGTTCAACACTCAGCCAAGGATCGGTCAAACCCCACACAAATAAAGTTGGGCGCGTCCATCCTTGCAAGCCGGATTCAATTTCTGCCATTGACTGCGGTAATTGAATGTTGCGGACTGTATTCATTAGCGATCGCCCCGCATCCGAACTCTTCAAAAACGGGCGGCGGTAAACATCTAAATCGCTGTCTGATATGATTTTGCGACAACCGCCTTCGAGGGTTCTGTCTACCAAAAGCGGGTCTTGCGTCATCATGTCGCCAATAAAAGGCAGTCCCAACTGCTGCATTTTCCAAGGCAATTTGATACCGGCGGAAACTGGTGTATTTACGATCGCTAAACGTTCTATTTTATCGGGATTTTGCAAAGCGTATTGAATGCCCGCCGAAGCTAAAAATCCTTGGACTACGAGGGAAAATCGGTCTATTTCTAGAGTTTGAATAAAGCCAGCGAGGGCGGTTACAAAAGCATCTGGAGTGTAGGCAAAGTCGCGTTTGTCCGGTTTGGTCGATCGCCCGTAGCCCACCCAATCCGGCGCTAGCGCTCGAAATCCCCCAGCAGCTAAATCCGGCATAATTGCAGTCCAGGTAAAGCTTTGGGACGGCAAACCGTGCAGCAGCAGCACCGGCGGCTTATCACTTTCGTTAACCGGATTTGTTTCCCGATAAAACCATTTTAGCGGGCCTACTTCAACTGTTTTCTCATCTATTGACATTATTTTACTGATTATTTATCAAAGAATAAGGCGGGTATTCCCCGCCCTACTTACCTAATAGTTGGGTTTGTACAAAGCACATCTAAATCAATTGTGTAATTCTTGTAGGGAGTCTTTGCCCCGTGGTTGCCCTCCTGGCGTTGGAGGTAGGCACGGGGACAGTACCCCTACATATTTGTACAAATGATTTAGACGCGCTCTAGAGTACCTTACCCAAATAATTAAAGTCCCGCTTAGAAATTCATTTCAGCAGCTTGAACTTTTTCGACCTGTTTCTTCTTGAGAACCAGCATGATTTGAGCCAGCATGGTTATAGCCACAAAAGCCATCAATCCTTTAACTCGACCTGCACTTTGCAGCACAATTTCCACATCTTTTTGACCGAAGCCGCCCACATTAGGATTGTTCGTCAAAAGTTCGCCGGCTGCCACTGTTTGTCCTTCGGTAACAATCAGTTCTGGGCCAGCAGGAATTGTCTCAACAACCGCTGCACCGCCCGCTGGTTGGATTGTCACTTCATAACCACCATCTTCAGGTGTGGTGATTTTAGAAATGCTGCCAGCTACCGAAGCATTATAAACAGCATTGTTGCTCTTAGCGCCAGTAGGATAAACCTGACCGCGACCCCGGTTGCCGCCGACATAAATTAGGTATTTGCCGTAGTGAACGGACTTGTCAGTTGCGGGATTTGGCGACAAAACTGGGAATACCAATTCTTTGTATTGTTCACCAGGCAGCGGGCCCACTAAAATAATATTTTCTTGGGTTTCGCTGTAAGGTTGGAAGTAAAGATCGCCGACTTTTTCCTTCATTTCTTCGGGAATTCTGTCCGCGGGAGCAATCTTGAAACCTTCGGGCAACATCACAACTGCGCCTACGTTCAAGCCGCCTTTGCTGCCGTCGCCGACAACTTGCTGCACGTTAGTATCGTAGGGAACTTTGACAATAGCTTCAAAAACTGTGTCAGGCAAAACAGATTGCGGTACTTCAACTTCTGTCGGTTTTGCACCTAGGTGACAGTTAGCGCAAACAATGCGACCGGTGGCTTCACGGGGAGTAGCGGGTGCTGTTTCCTGGGCCCAGAAAGGATAAGCAAATGCTGCTTGGGGAAGTGCGATGTCGCTGGTGAGAAAAAATCCGGCGGCGACGATCGCAATTAAAGCAGTTTTGGCGATCGTCTCGACACTGCGGCGAAATATCGCAGATAAATTAGTTTGTGGCATTAGAGTATTCAATCTCAAAGGTTCAGACAATTTAGTGATTGGTCATTAGTCCTCGGTCATTAGTCCTCGGTCATTAGTCATTGGTCATTCGTTATTGGTTACTTGTTATTGGTTATCGGTTATTGGTTATTGGTTACTTGTTATTGGCTATTGGAACTAAGCACTAACTACTAACTACTAACTACTAACTACTAACCACTAACTACTAACTACTAACTGCTGACTGCTGACTAATGACTAACAACTAAGACCACCAAGGTTCTTCGCCGGTGCGGAAATCTGTTTCTTTCCAAGTGGTAAAAGCAATCTTGTCATCTGCGACAGTGGCGTGGGCTAGGGCCAGAGACAAAGGCGCGGGGCCGCGCACCACTTTGCCCTCACTGTTGTATTGAGAACCGTGGCAAGGACAGATAAACTTGTTTTCACTAGCATTCCAAGGCACGACGCAACCCAAGTGGGTGCAGACTGCATTGATGCCGTAATCGGCGAGAGATGCGTCTTTTTCCACCACCAGATAAGTGGGGTCGCCTTTGAGACCTTGGGCCAAGGTACGATCGCCCGCTGGGTGGGAAGCCAAATATTCGCTAACGATGATGTCGTTACCCAAGGCGTCTTTAGCCGTGACACCGCCACCGGCAGCCCCACTCGACGGAGGAACAAAATATTGGACAACGGGATAGAGTGCGCCCAGTGCCACACCTGTGACTGTACCGAACGTCAACAAATTCATAAATTGGCGACGCCCCATATCGGGGACATCGGGATTTCCAGCAGAAGATTGAGCCATGACCTGCCTTTACGGTTTTAAGTTACGTTTGTTTGTTAGGGAATTTGTACGTGCAGACAACTGGCGTAGTCGCAGCCCATCTGCTCGCACCAACTTCAGGCAGCGAAAATTCCTTTGAATAATGCGCCTTCCAGCCTTTATTAGAGTATTATTACATTTTTTGAACTTTGTCTTTTATTGTTTAAGAGATTCACTCAGGAGCAACCATGACGGGCAAGGATTTACACCAGCTACTCCTAGAAAAATGGGGAAAGTCTTACGATATCAGATTGCGGCGGACGCGGGGCAAGATTTTTGTGCAGGTGATGTGGAAATATTTGGAACAAGCGTCTTTTCCGATGACGGAGGCTGATTATTTCGAGCATTTGGACGCGGTGGCGAATTACCTCAACGGCTGGGGCAGCACGGCACAGGTGAGAGAATACATTGTGACTACTCGCGATCGCCCGCGCTTGGGCAAAGCTGTCAGCATTCCCCTCGATTTGGGCGAAAGAGCCTCGGAGTGGTTGCTTGACGAGTTTTGAGTCCGTTGTCAGTTGACTGTTGTCAGTTGACTGTTGTCAGTTGACTGTTGTCAGTCATATCAAATCCAGCTACAGGGAGCATTTCATTTTTATTTTTGTCGCAAAGCATTTTTTGGGTAGTGCTGTCTCCGCTCTGAAATATTGTACAGTTCCCTCGCGGATCCCACGGCGTTAAAGCAAAACACAGATGCTGCGAGTTAAATCCGAACCATCTTTCAGCGCGATCGCTTCTAGAGCTCGCCAGCCTCGGCCCTTTTCGCGATCGGGGTTTCTAGCCGACCAAAATCATCCGAACCATTTTCTGTCAACACTTTCACATACAATGAACCTCAGATATCTTGTGAAATTTAGGAGAAAGTTGTAATGGGTGTTGCAGTTGGAATGGTTGAAGTCTTAGGATTTCCCGCCGCCGTAGAAGTTGCAGACTCAATGGTGAAAGCAGCCCGAGTTACTTTAGTTCGCTATGAAAAGATAACCCGCGCCTACTGGACAATTATAGTTCGAGGAGATATTTCTGAAGTGCAAGCAGCCGTTGCTGCTGGAATTGAATCAGTTAAAAAGGTCGATGGCGGAAAGTTGCTATCGTATCACATCATTGCTCGTCCCCACGAGAATCTCGATTATATTTTGCCGATCGGCTACACACCTGAAGTCGAACAGTTCCGAATGTAGACAAAGTTTTGACAAAACTTTGGTGTGGAGTTTTAACTTTTAGTAATTATAGAGGCGCGGGCGATCGCATCTCTATATTTTTTTAATGGCGAGTCGATCGCATTTATGAGCGAGAAATATTTTCCATACAACCCGCCCCCAGCTCAAAAACCAGAAACTTTCCAGCCCTCACCGCCCCAAAAGCTTCACAAAACCAACACCGCCAAAATACAAAGCCAGCACCGCACCTCCCAAAAGACTTTGCGTTAAAGGATCCGTAGAAGGCGTTAACACCGCTCCCAAAATAGCCGCTCCCAACACTACATAGCGCCAGCCCGATAGCATTTGCTTGGACGAAACAATATTCAAAACGCCCAGCAATACTAAAACGATCGGGATTTGAAAAGCTAAGCCGGTGCTGAACATTAACAAGAGCACAAATTTAAAGTATTTGTCGATCGACCACAACTGCTCTACAACATCCGCCCCGTAGCTAACAAAAAAGTTGAGCGCCGCCGGAATCAGAGCGATATAAGCAAATACTAACCCGCCCAAAAATAAGAAACTCGAACCCAAAAACACGGGCCCTAGCAACCGACGTTCTTTCCGAGTCAAGCCGGGGAGTACAAACAGCGCTATCTGGTAAAAAATAAACGGACTTGCAATTAGCAAACCGCTATATCCCGCTACTTCGATAGAAACAAAGAAATACTCGCCGGGAGCTAGTTGCAAAAACTTGACCGGCCCGGCGGGTACTTCTAGCAATTGTACGATCGGTTTAACTGTTAAAAAGCAACCAATAACCGCGATTACTACTGCAATTAGCGAGTAAAAAATTCGCTGCCGCAATTCTTCTAAATGATCGAACAAAGACATCTCAACTTCGTCGGGAAGTTCGTCGAGATATTCGTTTTCTAGGTTGCGGGAACCCATAAAACTGTCGGCGATTGGTGCAATGCTATTTTCCGGGCTAACTTGTTCGCCTTCTAATTTACTAACATCTACCGAATCATCGGCGATTGGTGCAATGCTATTTTCCGGTCTAACTTCTTCGCCTTCTAATTTACTAACATCTACCGAATCATCGGCGATTGGTGCAATGCTATTTTCCGGGCCAATTTCTTCACCTTCTAATTTACTAACATCTACCGAATCATCGGCGATTGGTGCAATGCTATTTTCCGGGCCAATTTCTTCACCTTCTAATTTACTAACATCTACAGAATCATCGGCGATTGGTGCAATGCTATTTTCCGGGCCAATTTCTTCGCCTTCTAATTTACTAACATCTACCGAATCATCGGCGATTCGTGCAATACTATTTTCCGGGCCAATTTCTTCGCCTTCTAATTTACTAACATCTACAGAATCATCGGCGATTGGTGCAATGCTATTTTCCGGGATAACTTTTTCGCCTTCTAATTTACTAACATCTACAGAATCATCGGCGATTGGTGCAATGCTATTTTCCGGGATAACTTGTTCGAGGTTGTTGTCGGAATCTTGTTCGGATTTCTCCAAGTCTGAGGGCACAGTCATAGGTATTTGTGATTTTATTTAAGCTTTACGTTTATTAGTCTTGGAGGTAGGTGAGTGCAAAAATTGAGTTTACAGCTTAAGTTCCAATAAGGTTGGGTTGACACTGTTTATTTCCCGGATATCTCCCTAAATCTCCCTTAAGAAGGGGACTTTGAGAGCACTCTTGTCCCCCCTTTTTATGGGGGCCAGGGAATTCCGGCTTAACCCAAGTGTATTGAGTTAAGCCGGAGTTCCCTTTTAACTTTAACGCCAACCGCGCATTTTTTGCTGAACTATTCCCACGTAATACATATAATGTCTGAGTCGTGTCGGTCAAACATAGTTTTTTAACTGTCAATGACGATCGCAATTTTGCCGACAGCGCGGCCGGTTTGGCTGTAAGTGTGGGCTGCGGCTACTTCTGCTAAGCTGTAAGTGCGATCGACAATTGGCCGGGTTTGCTCAGATTCGATTAATTCCCGCAAAAATCCCAAGTCGTCCGGCTTGGGCTTGGCAACAATTAATTGAGCTTTTTTAGTCGATAGAAACCAGCTAGTCAACATTGGGAAGAAGTTCTCAAAACTCGGTAAAGTCGAGATATAAACTCCATCCGATTGCAGCAGTTTTTCGCAGTTGGCAAATGTTTGTTTACCGACAGCATCCAAGATTATATCATATTTTTTGGGTTGTTTAGTAAAGTCTATTTCTGCATAATCCAGAACAAAATCTGCTCCCAAATTCTTGACAAACTCTGTATTTTGAGCGCTGCAAACTCCCGTTACTTCCGCGTTAAGTGCTTTGGCAACTTGCACTGCAAAAATGCCGACTCCGCCAGAAGCGCCGTTAATTAATACTTTTTTGCCGGCTTTGATTTCACCCAAATCTCTCAGCGCTTGCAAAGCAGTTAAACCGGCGATCGGTACTGCGGCAGCTTCTGCATGGGTGATGTTTTTAGGTTTAATTGCTGCTATCGATTCTGGCAGGACAGCGTATTCGGCACAAGCACCGCCATTCAGGGGATTTAAAAATGTATAAACTTCATCTCCTGGTTGAAATTTGGTGACTTCCCTGCCGACTTCTACGACTACTCCCGAAATGTCTGAACCGACAATTCGAGGAAATTTAAATCCTGTTAATAGTTGCAAGTGTCCTTGCCTAATTTTCCAGTCTACGGGATTGACGCTGCTAGCGCGAACTTTGATTAACAATTCGTTGGATTTGGCGATCGGCTTTTCCAACTCTCGGTACTGCAATTCCTCGGCGGAACCGTAGCGATCTAACGCAACTGCTTTCATGGCAAATTTTTTAATCTATTTTCAATAGAACACTCAATCCTGTACAATTATCATAGCAATTTTATTTCGTTTGCGAACATTTTTTTTGAACCGCAGAGGGCGCTAAGAGCGCAGAGAAAGAGAAAAGATAGAGATGCAGAAATGATTGATTTAACTGGAAAGGTAATTTTAGTAACGGGCGGATCGAAAGGCATTGGTGCAGCAACTGTTCGGACTCTGGTTAATGCTGGGGCCGAGGTGATTTTGCATTACTGTCGCAGTCACCAAGCGGCGGAATCGGTAGCAGCAAGTGTGGCGGGCGATCGCTGTTATTTATTACCTGCAGATTTGATGCTAGAAAATGCGGCTGCGAGTTTGTGGCGAGATGCGGTAAAATGGCGCGGTCATATTGATATTATAGTTAACAATGCTGGGATTATGCAGTCGGCGGGTATTGAGGACGAATTCGATATTTGGTCGTCAGCTTGGCAGCAAACTTTACAAGTTAATTTAGTTGCTGTTGCTGATTTGTGCCGGGAAGCAATTCTACATTTCAAAACTCGCAGTGGCGGTACAATTATTAATATAGCAAGTCGCGCTGCTTTTCGCGGCGATGACCCGAATTACCTCCACTATGCCGCCTCAAAAGGTGCGATTGTTGCTTTAACTCGCAGCATTGCTAGAGGATTTGCGGCTGAGAATATTTTGGCTTTTACTGTTGCACCGGGATTTGTCAGTACGGAAATGGCAGATAAGTTTATTCGGGAGTTTGGCGAAGCAGAGATTGTGCGCGATATCCCGATCGGCAAAATCGCTCCTCCTCAAGATGTCGCCAATGTTATCGCCTTTTTAGCCTCTGGTTTAGCCCCCCACGCTACCGGGACAACGATCGACATTAACGGCGCCTCTTACGTGCATTGAGACAATTACTGGAAAATACCTCTCAAGGCTCACGCTGACATTTTTTAACACTCACTAATTTATCACTTTAGCAAGACGCTAACAATATCATACATGACTTATTGTTAGATGAAAAGATAGTCTGAGGAAAGTTGATTATGACAACAGATAACGGCACAAACACCAAACGAGTTGCTATCCTTATCGAAAATGGAGTAGAAGATTCCGAATTTCTAGTGCCTTACAACGCCTTAAAACAAGCAGGATTTGAAGTAGTTGTTCTCGGTTCCCGTACTAACGAAAAGTATGCCGGTAAAAATGGTAAAGTTTCGCAGCAAGCTGACGGAACTACCACTGAATCAGTAGCAGAAGAATTCGATGCAGTGATAATTCCCGGCGGTATGGCTCCCGATACGATGCGGACTAATCCCAATACAGTGGGGTTTGTCAAAGAAGCTTTCGAGCAAGGAAAAATAGTTGCTGCTGTTTGTCACGGGCCGCAAGTTTTGATTGAAGCCGACTTGCTAAAAGGCAAAAATGCGACTGGTTTTTTAGCAATAAAAACCGACATGATTAATGCCGGAGCTAACTATATCAACGAACCTTTAGTAGTTGATGGCAACTTGATTACTTCCCGCCAACCGGGCGATTTAGCAATATTTGCCACGGCAATTCTGGCTCGCCTCGGTTACGGCGGAAAAGCAGTAGGTTTACCAGAAGAAACTGACAGCAGTGCAGAATGGTGGAAACTAGCTAATGCTTGGGGAGGCTCCACACAAGGCGATATTGCTAAAGGTTTGAATACCGCCCTCGCAGGGGAACGTTATGCTTGCGAAGCGTTTCAAAATTATGCGGAAAAAACCGGAGATAGCGATTTGCGATCGTTCCTTGCAGAAATGGTTCAAAACAAACAGCACCACATCCTCGCTCTGGAAAAGCGCCTGAACGATTTCGGCGAAAAACCCTCAATTCCCGCCCAAATTGCTGATAAATACGCTAAATTAAAAACTTCGCTCCAAGGAACTGATGAAACGTTTTTGTTGCGAACCATTCTGGGCGATTTGCAAACTGGTGTTGTCGATATCCACAACCTGCGGGCCCAGTTTACAGATCCGGTATCAACTGACATTTTTACAGAGATAGAAGCTGATTTGTCTAAGTGCGAGCAAGCGTTTGCTAAACTCTTCCGCGCCCGTGCAGTTTCCCAGGACATTAAGCCGCCAAAACCTTCGACTAGCCCCGCTGTTACGATGTAACTAGCCGCCGGATCAATAAATTTGTAGTTGTGCCAAGGGGTTAAAACCCCCACCTAGAGCGCAACTACAAATTTGCTATGCAATAATAAAATATACGCCTTTGCGGTAAAATAAATCCCAAGACTAAAAAGCAGACGCTAAATTAACTGCAAGGTGGAGAATTTTATAAAATGGGTTCTATCTTTGTTTCAGCAGGACACGGCGGGTTTGAAGGCAGCTTGCGGGATATGGGGGCGATCGCACTTGGCACCACCGAAGCCCAGGAAATGATCCTAACTCGCGACTTATTAGTAGCCGAATTGCGGCAGCGAGGCATAGAAACTTTCTCGGTGCCCGATACTCTGAGTTTGCTAGAAACTATCGCTTGGATAAACAACCGCAGCCTCGCGGGAGATGTAGCGGTAGAAATTCACGGCGACTCTTTTTCTAATCCCCAAGTTCGCGGTGCCACTGCGTTTTATATTGGCAGCAACCCCAAGCGAAAAGCAGATGCGGATTTAATTTTAAACGGCTATTTACGCAGGTGCCGAGAAATACCAAGCCGCGGCGCAAAAGCAGATACTGAAGCTGGTGTTGGTAGCCTCGGATTTTGTCGGCGCGTCAACATTCCTTCACTACTGATTGAACTCGGTTTTTTGACCAGCCCCGATGACTTGCGAATTATTCAAACTCGTCGCCGCGATGTCGCCCTCGGACTCGCTGACGGGCTCGAAGCTTGGTTAAAAAATACGAATTTGAAACCCTTGCCAACACCAACGCCCGCACCGACACCAGCACCAACGCCCGCGCCGACACCCGCACCAACGCCCGCGCCGACACCTATAGTTTATCCCTTAATTAATATCCAAATTAACGGTGGGCCGCACGAAGATAAAGGCATTTTGGTGAACGGAAATTCCTTTGTCCCTTCCGAAGTTCTAGACCTTCTCAACGTCGAACCAGAGGCAGTCGATCGCCGGGTAACGTACAATGGAGTAGTTTTCGTGCGGGCGATCGATTTGCGCGATCGGGATATTTCCGTAGCATGGGATCAGTCTACAACATCAGTATTACTGCGATCGCGCCGTGATATCCTCTCAGGCGTAGCAAAAATCATGGGTCGGGGTCTAACTACCGCCCAACAAATGACAGCATTTCTCGCCAAAAATAACAGCCAAGCCTCAGCAAACTTTCCGAATTTACCTCAAATTTACGTGCAAGAAGCAGCCGCAGAAGGAGTTAACCACGACGTAGCTTTTGGCCAAATGTGTTTAGAAACAAACTATCTCAAATTTGGCATTGCAGTAAAAGCAGAACAATTTAACTTTGCCGACATGGGAGTCATTAGCCCCACAAATTCCGGCCTCTCATTTCCCGATGTCAGGACAGGAATTAGAGCGCAAATTCAGCACCTAAAAGCTTACGGTAGCATCGAACCTATCGACCAACCTTTAGTTAAAGAAAACGTGCGTTTTCGCTTTGTCAAGCGCGGTGTCGCCCCCACCGTCAACGAACTTGCCGGTCGCTGGAATTCTGACCCATTATACGGAGAAAAAATCATCAATATCATCCGGCTTTTCTACGAAAATGCAGGTTTATTGTAGTCAGTTGACAGTTGACAGTTGACAGTTGATAGTTGTCAGTTGTCATCACTCAACGCCGTCAACAGTCAACAGTTAACAGTTAACAGTTAACAGTCAACAGTCAACAATGCCCAATCCCTCCGCTTCGCTGGGCCCAATTCCCGATTATTAAATAACTATGGTTTCTAGCAACATCCAATTTTCCGACATTCAAAATAATTGGGCAAAAATATTTATTGACGGCTTAGTAGAACGGTCAGTAATTAGCGGATTTCCCGATCGCACTTTTCGCCCCAACAGCAACCTAACCCGCGCCCAATTTGCCGCCATTGTCAGCAAAGCCTTTCCCATACCCGACAAACGGCCCTACATTCCCTTTATCGACGTTCCCGCCACTCACTGGGCCGCCGCCGCCATTCAAACAGCATATAAAAGAGGGTTTATTTCCGGCTACCCCGACAACCTGTTCCAACCCGAAAACAGGATTACCAGAGCCGAGGCATTAGTTGCCTTAGTTAGCGGAGTATTTGGCTCAAATAGTGTACCAACAAGCAATCTTATCCTATCAAACATCTACCTAGACAGCACAGAAATTCCCAACTATGCCAAAAATGCGATCGTCATAGCCACCCAATCCGAAATAGTCGTAAACTATCCAAATTTAAACTTATTAAATCCCGCCGGAAGCGCCACCAGAGCCGACATTTCAGCCTGGGTTTATCAAGCATTAGTGTATCTCAAAAAAGCGCCAGCAATATACAATCAATATATTATAGTTCTCAGCAAAGTTCCCCGACCCCAAGTTTACGTCAACCACCAGCGAGAATTTCGCGGAGTTTGGATAACATCAGTGTGGAATATTGACTGGCCGTTCAGCAACAAACTCTCAACAGAACAGCAAAAAGCCGAACTGTTAAAAATTCTTGACAGGGTACAAGAAATGAATTTCAATGCAATTATTCTCCAAGTTAGAGCCGCAGGCGACGCCCTTTACGCCTCACAATTAGAACCTTGGAGTTCATGGCTGACAGGAACTCAAGGAAAACCACCAGAACCTTATTATGACCCTTTAATATTTGCCGTTGCAGAAAGCCACAAACGCAACATAGAAGTTCACGCTTGGTTCAATCCCTACCGCGCCAAAGTTTCTTATACCCAAACCCCTCCCAACGTCAGCCCCCACATCTCTGTTACCAATCCCGAATGCGTTTATCAGTGGGGCGACGACTGGTGGATGGATCCGGGAATTGATTTAGTGCTAGAAAAAACTTACAACGTCATTTTAGACGTAGTAAAGCGCTACGATATAGACGGCGTTCACTTCGACGATTATTTCTATCCTTACCCGATTGCCGGCCAAGAATTTCCCGACAGCAAGATTTACAATAGTTATGTTTCCCGAGGCGGAAAAATGAATTTAGGAGATTGGCGTCGGGAAAATGTTAACAAGCTAGTTAAAAGACTAGGAGAAGGAATTCGAGCAGCCAAACCCAATGTTAAATTCGGCATCAGTCCCTTCGGCATATATCGCCCCGGCCAGCCGCCCCAAAGTCGCGGTTTAGATGCCTACGAAACACTTTACGCCGATGCCAAAAAATGGTTAGTATCAGGTTGGGTAGATTATCTCAATCCGCAACTTTATTGGCGCATCGACCAAACAGCTCAAAGCTATCCAGTTTTGCTGCAATGGTGGCTAGAAAATAACCCGCAAAACAGACATATTTATGTGGGAAATAACTTAGGAAAGCTTGACGGTCAGAAGTGGAATGTAGACGAAATCAACAATCAAATTGAGATGACGCGCAACTCCAAACAAAACTTAGCTTTAGGCAATGTTTTCTTCAGCATGAAAGCATTTAGCGACAATCGCCAAAAAATATACGATAATTTCAAATCCACTACATACACGCAACCCGCACTCGTTCCCGTGATGCCTTGGCAAAATGGAACGCGACCAGCCCCTCCCGCATCAGCCGTAGTCCAAAAAGTTGGCAACAGCAATATTTTGCAGTGGAAAAATCCCGCCGATAAAAACATTCGTTCCTGGACGCTTTATCAAAAAAATGGAGATAGCTGGAAGCTGATCAAAATCCTCAATGCAGACACAGTACAAGTAGCCGTAGGAACGGGAATTTATGCTTTGTGTGCGGTGAGTATCATGGCTGTAGAAAGTGTAGGAGTTTTCATAGAAATATGAGGATAAAATATAAATGTAAAAATGAATATGCAATATATGCAACTTGCCGAACAAAGACGAAAAATTTACCTTGAAATCGCCCTTCGCCGATGCCGTCCCGGTAGCGGCAGCAGCTTAGAATTTCTCAAAAAAAGAACTTGGAACACTCCCGTGACTAACATTAAAGCTATTATCACACAAACTCAATTTGTTGTTGTAGGAGGAATTGCTACCAGGCTTTATATGCCAGAACGCATGACTGACGATCTAGATATTTTAGTATTAACTGATGATGCCGAAAATCTATATCAAGAATTAGCGGCAACTGGCAGTATAAAAGTTGGAGAACTCAGCATTGGTGGCAGTAGTTGGCAACTACCAGACGGTAGTATTTTGGATGTTCTTGAATCACAACAACCTTGGGTTACAGAAGCGATTGCAAACCCCAACATCGCCCCCGATAATTTGCCAATTATCCGATTGCCTTATTTAATAGTAATGAAATTGCAAGCGAGTCGGGGTATAGATATGGGCGACTTGACGCGGATGTTGGGAGGGGCAGACGAAACTGCCTTAGAATTAGTAAGAAAGACAGTAAAAACTTACCTTCCCGATGCAGTGGAAGACTTAGAAAGTTTAATTGTACTGGGAAAATTAGAAATGGGCGAATTACGTTAATCGTTTGTAGTAGTGCTGGGATACCGCCGCACCCACCAAGGTAAAAAAATCAACTATCTTCCTCTAGACAGGAGACAGCTTAGGGATAAATACGCTATTGTATTGCCAATATTTTTGATCTTGAGGAAAAAACGGCTGTGGTTCCCTTACGCGACGAAAACCCCATCAGCATTACTCCCTACGTTACCTACGGGCTGATTGCTGCAAACGTATTAGTATTTTTGTACGAACTCTCCTTGGGCGATCGCCAATTAACGCAATTTTTCTACTCTTGGGCGGTAGTTCCTTGCCAGCTAAGCAATATGTGTCGGGTAGCGCTGCCAGTTTCGCCATTTCCCGAATGGACTACGCTAATTAGCTCCCAATTCCTGCACGCAGGCTTTCTCCACATTGCCGGAAATATGTTATTTTTGTGGATTTTTGGCAACAACGTAGAAGAGCGCTTAGGACACGTCAAATTTATAATATTTTACCTTACTTGTGGCGTTTTAGCATCACTAACTCAGTGGTTTTTTTCCTCAGCATCAGCCATTCCGTCCCTGGGTGCTAGCGGCGCGATCGCAGGCGTGATGGGAGCTTACATTCTCAAATATCCCCAAGCCAAAGTTCTAACACTGCTGCCGTTAGGAATCTTTATCACCACCGTCAGAGTCCCCGCTTTCTTTTTTCTCGGATTTTGGTTTGCACAGCAAGCACTCAGCGGTTTGGCTTCCTTAAATGCCCCGGCAAGTGTCGGCATGGAATCCGGGGGAGTTGCCTACTGGGCCCACGCCGGCGGCTTTGTTTTCGGAGCTATTCTCGGCCCTTTATTGGGACTTTTTTCTGAGGAAGATCGGATTTAGTTGTTAGTTGGTAGGGCGGTGGATGGTGCGTGCGGGCCCTCTTAGTTGTTAGTTGTTAGTTGTTAGTTGTTAGTTGTTAGTTGTTAGTTGTTAGTTGTTAGTTGTTAGTTGTTAGTTGTTAGTTGTTAGTTGTTAGTTGTTAGTTGTTAGTTGTTAGTTGTTAGTTGTTAGTTGT
>NZ_CAWPRX010000079.1:0-12485 GCF_963890365.1 Tychonema sp. LEGE 07196
ACAGAAGAGCACCATTCTCAACAAGCTCTTAAAAACCGGGTTTCTGAACGAGAGATATAGGTGGTGATGCTAAATTTGCGGTCAGAAACCCGGTTTTTGCCACAGGTGCTCTTCTATCAGTTCAAACTGAGATATTGCAGCAATGTCAACAAGAGGATTTTTCGTGGGGGAGGGCGGGTTTCTTTAACCTGTCTTCAAGCTTTGAGGCTGTTAACGAACCCGCCCCTACAGATTGTTGAGAATGGTGCAAGATATGAGTTCAAACCGTTAAAATTGGTAAAAACCCGGTTTCTTTATTTGAGCGCAAGTTCCGAAATTGGTTTGTAGCAAGCACTTAAACTGGCTCTGGCAAGTCCTCGGAAAATCCCAAATATTAAAAATAATCAAAATTCCGCCTATAAAAGTTGAACAACTGGAAAAATAGCAAGAGCTACGCTAGAGTTTTGACAAAAAACAATTATGAAAAAAGCGTTAATTTGTGGTATATCCGGTCAAGATGGAGCTTATTTAGCGAAACTGCTTTTGGAGAAAGGTTATGAAGTTTGTGGCACCTCTAGGGATGCCCAAATGTCGAGTTTCCGAAACCTTGCCAGTTTAGGAATCCGAGACAGAGTAAAACTAGAATCCATGTCTCTCAACGATTTTCGCAGTGTCTTGCAAGTCCTAGCAAAAATTGGGCCCGACGAAGTGTACAATCTAGCAGGTCAAAGTTCCGTCGGTCTGTCTTTTGAGCAACCCGTAGAAACTCTCGAAAGCATTGCTACAGGCACGTTAAATCTGTTAGAAGCAATCCGGTTTACCGGTGGCAAAATTAAACTTTACAATGCCAGTTCCAGCGAATGTTTTGGGGATACCGGAGGCATTGCAGCGGATGAAAATACGCCCTTTCGCCCCAGAAGTCCCTACGCGGTGGCGAAAGCAACAGCATTTTGGGAAGTAGCGAATTATCGGGAAGCGTACAATTTGTTTGCGTGTTCTGGTATTCTGTTCAATCACGAGTCGCCGCTGCGGCCGGAGAGGTTCGTCACCCAAAAGATTGTATCTGTGGTGTGCCGAATTGCGGCAGGCAGTTCCGAAAAACTGCATTTGGGAAATATTTCGGTGCAGCGGGATTGGGGTTGGGCTCCGGAATATGTGGAGGCGATGTATTTGATGTTGCAGCAGGATGAACCGGACGATTATGTAATTGCTACTGGTGCCAGTTATCCTTTGGAGGAGTTTGTGCAGACAGCGTTTGTGGCGGCGGGTTTGGATTGGCAGGAACATTTGGTAACGGATGCGAGTCTCTACAGACCGACGGAGATTGCTGTTGGGAGGGGAAATCCGGGCAAGGCGAAAGAAAAATTGGGGTGGGAGGCGAAGTATCAGATGCCCGATGTGGTGCGGATGATGGTGGAAGCGAGGCAGATTTGAGGTAAATTTATGGGGTGAAAATATGGCAGCAGAATATGCGACAGCTAAGGAGTGGTATAAGGCTAATCGCCATGAGTTGAAAAAATATCGGGGTCAGTGGATAGCTTATACTAACGAAGGTGTGATTAGTGGCGATCGGGATTATCGAAAGATGAAGGACGGGATTCCGGCTGATACACCTACTGTATTTACTCTGGGGAAGTATATAGCAATCCTTTGTGTGATTATCAATTTATTATAACAAGTACAAGAGGAATATCAGTAAAATGCAAATCAGCGAATTAGTTGAACTAAAAAAGTCAATTCACGAAGAAAGTTGGAAGCCTGCCTACAAATTCATACCAGAGCTGATACAGAAATTCAATTTAAAAGTAGGTGCAGAGATCGGTGTGGCGTTTGGAGGTCATTCAGAAGCTATACTCAGCAATACAAATCTTGAACTACTGTACGGGATTGACAGCTATCAACACTGTGACTCTTACGACGACCCCATGAACCTCCCCCAGGCAGATTTTGACATACTCTGTGAAACAACGAAAAATCGCCTAGCTGTCTTTGGAGATAGATTTAGGCTGATTCGTTCAAATTCACAGCAGGCTATTGGGCAAATTGATGGCTTGCTTGATTTTGTCTACATAGATGCAGAGCATTCCTACCAAGGGGTTTGGCAAGACCTCTGCACTTGGTATAGCAAAATTAGAGTAGGGGGTTTAATTAGCGGTCATGATTATGGACACATTGCTTTTCCAGGCGTCAAACAAGCTATTGATGAGTTTTTCAGAAGATTAGACTGGCAAGTTCACCTTGAGGGCGAGGGAGTTTGGTGGGTAGAAAAGCAACCCACGAATATTAGCTTTTTTATCCCTGCTTATAACTGCGAACAGACTATCGAAGAGTCGGTTGACTCGATTTTAAATGGAAATTTTGAACAAGGGGATGAGTTAATTATTGTTAATGACTGCTCTGCGGATAATACAACAGGTATACTGGAATGCCTCAAAATCAAGTATCCATTTATCAATATTTTCCGCCACGAAACTAACAAAGGGGGCGGAGCAGCGAGAAATACCGCTGTCCAAAATGCCAGCCATCCTTTGCTGTTCTGCTTAGATTCAGATAATATTTTAGTTCCAGGAAGCATCCAAAAATTAAAAGAATTTTTGGTTAATTCCGGTGCAGATGTCGCTGCCTTCCAAGAAATTCATTTCTTTGAAGGACGCAAGCAAAATATTATTAATAAATGGATTTATCAAGACCAAATTACTTTAGCGGACTTTTTCTCTCGGCACGATGTGCCGGGAGCGAGTGGCAACTATCTGTTTACCAAAGAAAGCTGGGTGAGAGGGGGAGGTTATTCTGAGTCTTCTGGTGCGTTAGACACTCACACCTTTGGTTTCCGGCAGTTAGCGACGGGTTCTAAAATGTTGACGCTCCCGAATACTTATTATTGCCACAGACAAGGCATTGAATCTTATTTGGTGAGATTTTCAAGAAGTAATAATTGGTCGTTAATATTGGCAGACAGCATCACTCCTTTTGCTCATCTGATTGCTGAGGCAGATTGGCAGTATATGTGCGGTGAAGGTAAAGATAATTGGTACGGAAATATTACTCAACGTCCTATTTCTTTAAGGACTGGAATAGAGAGTATGCAAGCAGTAGAGGCACAGCCAAAAATAGTAGAGCCGCAACCGATTATTATACCGTACTGGATTGAAGACCATATTAGTTCAACGAGTTCTCACCTGTTGCCTGGAGAAAGCCAAGTAGTTGCCCAATACATTAAAGCAGGGGATATCATTTTAGATTTGGGGGCTAATATCGGTGAATGGGCGAAAGAGGTTTTGACAAGACACGAAGATGTAGCAGAAATGCACATTTTTGAACCTTTGGCTCACGTCCATAAAAATTTGCTAGACAGCTTAAGGGGAGAAAATAATGTAAAAATCCTAGCCCAAAATATGGCTGCTGGCAGTCGAGAAGAAATTAAGACTTTTTATCAGTACGACGACCATTCCACCTTGGGTACATTTGATCGTAGTTGTTGGATTGAGAGTCAAGGTTGGATTCAACCTCCCCAAGGGTGTACTGTTTTCACTACAACTGTTGATCGTTACTGTCAGCGTTTGGGTATCAAGCGGATTAATTTTCTAAAAATTGATGTTGAAGGCTCAGAATTAGATGTATTGTATGGTGCAAGCGAGTTACTGAAATATGGCAAAATCGATTACATTCAATTTGAATACGGTACAACTTATCGCGAGGCAAATATCACTTTAAAAGAAGTGTGTGAGTATCTGCAAAAGTATCGGTACTCGATTTTTAAGATTTTGCCACAGGGCTTAGAATACAGACCTAATTTTCAGCCAGAATATGAAGTTTTTGAAGGGAGCAACTTCTTAGCAGTCAACGAGCGCTTCCGAGCTAATGTGTTGGGAGAACCTCCTAGACTTTTAGACGTACCGCAACTTTGTGCTCAGCATTCTGTCACTCCCAAAGGAATTATTCACGTCGGTGCCCACGAAGGGTCTGAAATCGGATATTACCAAGCAATGGGAGCGCAAAAAATACTGTTTGTAGAAGCTAATCCTGCTGTATTTGAACGCTTGCAAGCTAATTTAGCGGGATACCCGAACGCGCAAGCTGTGAATTGCGCGATTAGCGATCGCAATGGTACTACTAATTTGCACGTTACTTCCTACGATCAAAGCAGTTCAATTTTGCCACTGAAGCATCATCAGGATATCTATCCCGATATCGTGGAAACACATCAAGTAACTGTGCCTTCAAAAACTCTGGATACGCTGCTGCAAGAATTGGAATTAAACCCGGCTGACTTTAATATCTTAAACATCGATATTCAAGGTGCGGAACTTTTGGCTTTGCAAGGAGCAACCAATTGGCTGCAATATGTAGATGCGATTAATACAGAAGTTAATTACGAAGAACTCTATGAAGGTTGCGCGATCGTTCACGATTTAGATGAGTTTTTAGACAGGCATGGTTTTGAGCGGGTAGCTACCACAACTCCTCACCCATCTTGGGGCGATGGTTTCTATGTGAAAAAGCCGCTCGTTACTATGTCTATCCTTAGTAGGGCGCGGTTTGGCAATCAAATATTTTTGTATGCGATGCTGAAAATTCACGAACAACAGCAAAATGTTCGGGTGGAGACATCAGCATGGATCGGACAATATTTGTTCGGACACAGTGAGCCACCTATTTCTAAAAGCTTGCCTGTTGTTCACGATTCGGGATTGGGCATTATTAATGCAGAAGCACCTTTTAGAAATGTAGAATTTGGCGGACCAACTTATCAGATACCCACTAAATATTACGCGCAGCACAAAGAGTTATTTCGATCGCTCTTCCAACCAATGCCAGAAGTAGAAGCGAAGGTAGCAGCAGCAGTCAGCAGCCTCCGACAACGCGGAAAAACTATTGTTGGCTTGCATTTGCGGCGTGGCGATTACTGGGGGCCTTATGCCGAATTTATGTTTATTGCTCCCAATAGTTGCTACAAAAAATGGTTGCAGGGGTTGTGGGAAACTTTGGAAGAGCCGGTACTGTTTATTGCCAGCGATGAACTTGAAGAGGTTGTAGATGATTTTGCAGATTATCACCCGGTAACTGTCAAAGATTTGGGTGTAGAAATGCCAGAGGCTCCTTTCTATCCAGACTTTTATATATTGAGCCAGTGCGATGTTTTGGCTATTTCAAACAGTACCTTTTCTGTTGCAGCATCAATGCTAAATGAACGGTGTAAATTTTTCTTCCGCCCTCACTTGCCGTCGAAAACATTAATTCCTTTCGATCCGTGGGATAGCGAACCGCTATACTGGCACGGCTCTGGAACTTGGGAAGAAGATGAAAGTGGGTACGGTTTAGTGACAACTAATCAATCTTTAGAAAAGGAATCAAATCCCCTGCGACTGAAAATTGCGGCTGTTGTGGATGTTGCACCGGCTTACCCTGAAGCTTTGGAATGGCTGCAGGCATTTAATATAGATTCGCCTGCGATCGGTAAAGTAGATAACAGTGAAATTTTGATGTCTGGTTGGGTGTTGGGCAAGAGCGATCGAGCTGTGGCAGTTGAGTTTATTTATAATGGCGAAACTGTCTGTACAACCCCCGTTGGCGGGTATCGATCGGATGTAGCCAGTGCTTTTCCAGGAGTACCGCTAGCAGGACGTAGCGCTTACAAAGCTAAGCTGGAAATTTCAGGAAAGCAGCCGGAATCTGATGTGCTAATCCAAGCAATTTTAGCTGATGAAACTTGCGTGAAGTTAGGATTAGTTCGATTGCAGGAAGTTGTATATCAGTTCCCTCTAGGCAATCAAAAACAAAAGTACCGGATGAAATGGTTTTTTGCAATTAATGAAGCGAGTCCTGGTTTTGATATTTATTCGCAAATGATTAAAGTAGCAGTTTATACTGCTCTGCAAAATACATCGCTAGAACCATATTGCATTTATGACGGCGAAGATAATGAATTGACAGATTGGTTGCAAAAAAATGGTGTTAAGATTATCTACCACAGAACACCTCACTATGAAAAACTACAAACTCAACATCCCTTATATTCGACCGTAGCTTTCGGTGCATTTTTGAGAATTGAAATTCCCAAAATTGTAGAAATTTATGAAATACCGGATGAGTATGTTTTCTATACTGACTGCGATGTCATGTTTTTTGATGATGTGGTTGACTATTTGCAGGGTATAACCTGTGAATATTTTGCGGCAACGCCCGAACACGATCCCAACAACTGGGAACACTTGAATAGCGGTGTGCTGTACATGAATGTCAAAAATCTTCAAAAGATACAGAAAGAATTTGATGATTTTATTGACAAAAACTTGGATCAGATATTACAGCTAGCTTATGACCAAGGAGCCTATAACTTATTTTTCAAAGATAAGTGGGATAGATTGGATATCCAGCTAAATTGGAAATCCTACTGGGATTTTAGCTATGAAGCAAAAATTATCCATTTTCATGGGCCAAAACCCACTCAAGCAGAAGAGATAAGGAGTAAAACAGCACCTGCGAGTTCTATGCTGTTTGCTAATGGTTTTTATTGGCTAAACACGGAAATTTGGCAATTCACTTACGAAAAAATTGAAGAGCTAGATGCAGGAATTTTGGTCAAAACAGCAGAAGGCGAACAGTTCGATCCTCAGTTAGAGGAGGCTCGCGAAGAATTGGCGCAATTTCAAACAAAACTGGAACAAAATCCAGGGGGATTTGAGCAATTTACAACTAGGCTGGAACAAGTTCAAGAAGAACTCCAACCAATTAAACAAGAACTTGAAAGCCGGCGGCTTCAATACCAAAAAACTCAGGAAGAACTCGAACAAACTAAGTCTCAGCTAATTGAAGTTCAGACTCAACTGCAAGAGATGGAGAGTGCTGTGGCTCCGTTAACTCAACTGGCAGAGTTGTATTTAGCTCAAGGAAAGTTAGAAGATGCGATCGCAGTTTGCGAGCAAGTCTTAAAGATTAACCCCAAGTTTGTTCCGGTCTACAAGACTTTGGGGAATGTTTTGCAAGCTCAGGGTAAACTGGATGAGGCAAGGAATTGGTATATTCGCGCTCTGGAAATTCAACCTGATTTTTCTGAAGCTTTGGCAAACCTGGGGACTATTCACGCACAGCAGCAACAATGGCAAGAGGCGATCGCAGCTTACCAAAAAGCGATCGCGATTCAACCGAATTTTGCTGGTGTTTACCGGAACTTGGCTAAGGTTTTTTCGCAAATTGGCAAGCCAGATGAAGCTGTCGAGTGTTGTTATGCAGCCGTGATTTTGGAGCCCAAAACAACGGCAGAGGAATACTTTAACCTTGGCAATACTCTGTTAGAGCAAGGGAAACAGGAGCGGGCGATCGTATGTTACCGCAGGGCGGTTTATTTAAACCCAAATTTGTCTGAGGCTCATGACAAGTTAAGTGAAGTTATGTCTGTTGTTGGGGAGTAGGGTGAAGCGATCGCTTATTATCAAAAAGCGATCGAACTTCCAGCACCAATCTAGAACTCACCGCCTCATCGCTACTAAAGCAAAGCACGGCCCGTGAGGAGTGTGAGGCTGATCGAAGTTGATGCGGATGTCGGTCAACCCAAAATAGGTCAAACATGACATGATATCTTCACGGCTCATCCAGTTACTAAATCGACTGCTGCCACCGCAGAAACCAGCAGCTTTTACTTCACCTTTGTATTCCCCATATTCCTGACGGTAAAGCATATGTTTAAAGCCTTGATACTCAGCAGCAGTCTTCTCGGCAAATCTTGGGGAAAGGTAAGGAGTGCTGCGGATTATATTCTCGTCATAGTAGTGAGTCCATATAAAAACTCGGTCTGAAACTTGAGCAATCAAGCCGATCAGCTCAGCAGGGTTTGTCATGTGGTACAGTATGCCGCTGGCGAAGCAAGTATCAAATTTGCCTGGATTTGACCGCAGGTATTCTACACAATCACCGCAAAGAAAGTGAGAATTGTGAAGTCCCACAACTTCTTTAACAATTAGACATTTTAGATAAGCGCGAGTGCTGGCCTCAACTGCTGTAATCGATGCTGCTCCCAGTTATCTCTAGCATATAGGTGTGTCCCGCTTCTAGTGGCCCTAGTTCCAGGATATTCTTGCCTTTAATTTCCCCTAATTGCTCAACAGCCCAGGTGATGCGAGCATCATCAAACAGTCCGCTTTGTCCTGCATTTAGTAATGACAAATCCCCTGGCAACTTAGATGCCCATTCACCTTGAAAAATATCCAGCGCATTCTGTACGCTAGGGGCGGACTTAACATAATAATCAATGATTTCCATAAGCTTAGTGTTATTTTTAAACGTGCAATATTTTTCGGAAAATACAAATAAATTCACCACAATTTTCTTGAAATAGTTCTACTTCCAAACCTACTGATAGATTTTGCTGAAAGTATTGAATTAATTCAGAGAAAGTCTCTGGTGTCCAGACGTGGAAGTGAATGCTGTAATCCATGTCAAGTAAAGCCTGTACGCGAGACGATATCTGCGGTTCAGGAAATTTGTCAACTAGCCTGACATACTCTTCATAATGAGGCAATCTTGACCATTCCGGCCCTTCTTTGTAGTCTCGAATTAGGTGGTCGAGGGTGGTCACGGGCCGATCGCGATCGAATATATAGCGTTTGTCCGGCACGCCCATGTACACGATTCCTCCGGGTTTGACAACTCTCAAAAAGTTTTCCAAAGCGCCGATCGGATTTTGACAGTGTTCTATCATGTGATTGGCAATGACAAAATCCCAGGAGTTGTCTGGTGTACCTGCAAGTGTTTCACCGTCATCTATAATATCAACCTCTGCGAGATTGACCCCAGCTAGCTCCGGGTAGTGCCTCCTTAATTCTTCTACTGGCATCCGATCTATGTAATGAACTTTAACGCCAGCAGGAACTTCTAGAGGGGCATTCAGCGGGCCCACCTCAATTCCCTCACCTTTTAAGTATTGAGAAGCTATTTCTCTTCTTTTTGCGTACAGATCCATAATTTATTATCTTGTCTTGCGAGTTGAGATGTGACTCCTCATTACAGGGGTAGAGCCCGATCGACCTTTCTAGTTTACCCGATCGCGCGTATTGGTCGATCGCTTGAGGGCGATCGCGTGGGTGGGGCCGATTGCCCTTTCTAGTTTACCCGATCGCGCGTGTTGGTCGAGCGCGGGGGTAGGGGTGATCGAAGTTGCCACAGGTGAACTATGCCGTCACTCTACCGCGACATGACTCTTGTTCGATACCTAGCAACACTTCAGAAAGAAGGTTTTCTCTTGGAATAGCAGTACCTAAGTTTATCACCAAGCATCCAGAATTTGTGTCTCAGGAAGTGATATGGTAAGCTTTTTTGCATCTAGATTGTATATGGCGATCGAGGGGAGAAAGAGAGAGACAAGAGGGGGAGAGGATTTGACGATTGTCAATCGATCAAAGAAGCATAGCAGAAATGTTCGGCATTACTGCATTACTGCAATCTTTAATCGCTAGAAACAATTGGTAGTCTCTATCAGTCTGTACCAAAATACGCCAGCCACCCTTGGCAGAAGCAATCGAGTTCATTGAATAGTATATAATAGGTGGGTATGATTGTGGTTGAACTAATTTCTGTTCACGTTCCCAAGACAGCAGGAACAACATTTTCTACTGTTTTAAACCAAGTTTATGGAGAAAAAAATATTTATCTCGACTATATGGGCTCCAGACCAGGAAAATATGGATTATCAAAACTTCCACCAGAAATTAGAGTTGTACACGGTCATTTTCTGCCATTTAAGTACGACCATTTATATCCTCAAGCCAAGAAAATAATTTGGGTGAGAAATCCAATATATTTGGTAATTTCTTTGTATTTTTATTGGTTGTATGTGCCTCTGGGTTCTGTAGAAAAACAGCAAAAAATAGTGAGAGATATCAAAAAAAAGACAATAGGATTGGATGATTTTGTAGAACGACCTGAAGCAAAAAATTTAATCAGCAAATACAGTGGAGGAAAAACACTAACAAATTTTGATTTTGTAGGGGTGCAAGAATTTATAGAGGAAGATTTGGCATATATGCAGACGATGTTGAAATGGCCCGATTTTAATTTTGCGAGCAATAATTCTAATCCCAATCCCAAATATAAACAGGATTTAGAAGAAGTGTTTGCTAACACAAAGCTGATTGAAAATATTATAAAAAACAATCAAGAAGATTTAGAAATTTATCAAGAAGCGTTGAGGTTGAGAGCAGAGCGCAGAAAAGAATTACTTTTGATTCAACCTATTAGAGTAGAATGGAATCGCTCGCAGTCTCGATTAAAAAAAGTATTAAAAGAAGTCAAACAACAGGCTGAAATTGAATTGGCACAAGCTAAGTCGGAATTGTGCATGGTGAAAGCTGAATTGTTTTTAGAAAAAAATCAGCTAGATGAGGCGCTGACTGCTTGCGAACAAGCCATAAAAATTAAGCCTGAATTTGCTTTGGCTTGCCTGACGATGGGGAATATTTGGAGCGCTAAGGGACAAGCCAACAAAGCAAAGAATTGCTACGATATGGCAGTGTCAATTCAACCAACTCTTGTGGAAGCACTCGAAAATCTGGGAAATATTTGCATGGAAGAGCAACTGTGGTCAGAGGCTATTACCTGCTATCAAAAACTACTGATCGTACAACCCAGTGTAGGGGGTGTTTATCGTAATTTAGCTACCGCTCTTTACAACGAAAACAAGCTAGAGGAATCTGCTAATTGTATGTATGTAGCATTAACACTGGACTCAGAAAAATCTACAGCATTAGATTACTTTAACTTGGGTAATAGCTTTTTAAATCAAAATCTGGTGGAAAGAGCAATAATCTGTTACCGTAGAGCTGTTTACTTAGATCCAAGTTTTTCTGAGGCTCATCGCATTTTAGGGGCAGTTATGACTTAAAATATAATTTTACGGTTTTCCTGAGTTGATGGCGAGCATAAAAATAAAAAAATCCGGTAGTGCGGGCATCTTGCCAGTATGAAGGAGACGCTTACAACCACAAATTCAGGAGATCCAATTTACTAGGTACAGAAACAGAGTTGAGATACAAAAAGTAAGAGGTTAATTATGACGGAATGGCAAAGAAGTTTCTTTTTTAAGGGTAAAGAACTAGGCTACAATCGGATTAGATATAATAATCCCACTGAGAGGTGTGTGGAAATTCCGCTCGCCTTTGATTTTTTGGCAAATCTCCAAAAGCGAGACCGCATCCTGGAAGTGGGAAACGTCTTGTCTTATTATGAAAACACGTTGAGTGACTCAGTTGGAATCTTTCGTAGAAAAATTGTAGACAAGTTTGAGCAGGATTTAGGCGTAGATAATGAAGATTTAATGGATCTGCTATCAACAGAAAAGTATGATGCGATACTTTCGATTTCTACTGTAGAACATATAGGGCAGTCAGTAGAACCTTCAGGCAGTTATGGCGAACGTACAGAGAAGCGGGATCTAGAAGCTCCACTCAAGGCTATCGCTAAAATATACGACTTACTGGATGTTGAGGGCAAAGCTTTCATTACAGTTCCTTTTGGAACACTGACAGATGGAGATTGGCAAATTCAGTTCAGCGGACAATACTTAAGTCTGTTAACAAAATATGGAATTCCTAAAGAAGCAATATCCAGTCATTTTTTAAAGCTGATTGACAGACACCCTGTTTGGGAAAAAGCCCAGATGATGTGGACAGAAGCCGATGGTTTAGAGGTTAGCGATGCGGAGTACAACTATCCTTTACCTTATGCTAACGCGATCGCTGCGCTCGAGCTGACAAAGCTTTCAAACGACTTTCGCTTCAATTTAAATGTCGAGCCTACCCCTCTCTTTTACCATCGACCACATGATACTCGGAGACAATGGGAGGAATACAAGGTTCAACTACATCAAACCCAGGCAGAGTTAGAGCAGTCTCAAGCGCAACTGCATCAAGCTCAAGTAGAGTTGGAGCAGTCTCAAGCTCAAGGAAATCAAACTCAGGTAGAGTTGGAGCAGTCTCAAGCGCAACTGCATCAAGCTCAAGTAGAGTTGGAGCAGTATCAGTCTCAATTGCATCAGACTCAAAGAGAATTTGAGGAATCTCAGGCAGAATTGGCCAAATCTGAGTCTCGATTGCAGCGAACTCAGACAGAATTTGAGCAGTCTCAGTCTCAATTGCATCAGACTCAAAGGGAATTTGAGCAGTCTCAGTCTCAATTGCAGCGAACTCAGACAGAATTTGAGCAGTCTCAGTCTCAATTACATCAGACTCAAAGGGAATTTGAGCAGTCTCAGTCTCAATTACATCAGACTCAAAGGGAATTTGAGCAGTCTCAGTCTCAATTACATCAGACTCAAAGGGAATTTGAGCAGTCTCAGTCTCAATTACATCAGACTCAGACAGAATTTGAGCAGTCTCAGTCTCAATTGCATCAGACTCAAAGGGAATTTGAGCAGTCTCAGTCTCAATTACATCAGACTCAAAGGGAATTTGAGCAGTCTCAGTCTCAATTACATCAGACTCAAAGGGAATTTGAGCAGTCTCAGTCTCAATTAC
>NZ_CAWPRX010000080.1:0-12412 GCF_963890365.1 Tychonema sp. LEGE 07196
GGGGTATGGCGGGTGCGGGGGCGGTTTACGACTTTGATTCGACAGAAACAGAAGACAGTGCGCTGCATTTGGTGTTTGACTCGGATGTGCCGGCGAGGATGCGGGAAATGCTGCAGGAGTTCAAACAGCCGGAGGGGAATGAAAGCAGGCGGCAGCTCAAGAATATTTGTCGGAATTTGAGAATGGCGGGGGAGGAATTTGAGCTTCCCGGCTGGATCGAGTTGATGGCTGTGGTGTCTGAGGCGATCGCCAATCCAGAAAATACTTACCGGGTTTTGGCTCCCACTGTGATTAAGGATATCAAACAAGCGCAGGAGTTGGTGCTTTCGGGATTGTCTGATTCGATCGCGCCTAGCGAAAAACTTCTGTCGCTGATGCCCGCGGCTCGGGTTCCCGAAACCGATTTTGAGGATTTGCTGGCCTTCGCTCAACCGAGTAGTGCCGGCGGAAATTGGATCTCTGCTGAAGATGCCGCTTGGAAGCGGGCTGGGTTAGGCGATTCTGGTTCGGACGAACAATTACTACCGACGGTTTCTGGGTTGAATATAGATGAGTTGTTCGATCAATTGGATACTACCGAAGGCAATGATGTCAGTGAGGGTATATCGCCGCAGTTCGATGATTTTCAAGGGTTCCTAGAGTCAGATATAGAGACTGATTCTTTGAGAATTTCTGCTCGCAGCGGCCCTGAAGTGGGGGTGGCGGAACTCAATACTTTGGCTGATTTGTTTAATGGCGAGTCTCCGGATCTTGAGGGTGCTTGGGAAGAAGAAGAAGATTTGGATTACGCGCACTCGAATGGGATCGCAGCAGAGGGAATGCTGGGGTCGGATGATGATGATGATGACAATTCTGGCGATTTTACTGATTTGTTGTTTGATGAACAGACTGTAGAAGATTTGGAAGTTGATAGCGAAAATCTGATGGACGATCTTAACAGTTTGTTTGGGGAAGATTTGATGTCGGCCGAGTCTGACGGTTCTGGAGTCGCTGCGGGTGAGGAAAATGCGGATTTGAGGCAGGGGCTGGCTTCCAAGCAGTTTGCAGCAAGTGTAGAAAGCGGTTTGGGTCAGCGGAAGCAAAGGGCCAAGAAAGCTGGGGCGCTGGCAGATGAGGATGCTTTGGGTACGTTTTTGGATGAGGTGGCTGCTCAATCTTCTCTGGATGTTACCGGGGACACTGATTTGGATGATTTGTTTGGTAATTTGGGTGTTTCCGAGGAGGCGGGCTTGGTTGCGATATCGAACGGGGATGCTTTTGATGCTGAGGTTTTTGATGCTGGGTCGATCGAGTCTGCTGTCGGCGGTGACGATGATTCGGGGAATGCTGAAACCTTTGGTCTAGTTTCTTCTCTGGATGATTTTGATGTTCTGGCTTCGGGGGCTTCGGATTCCGATTTGACAGATTTGTTGAGTATCAGTTCTGGTTATTTGGCTTCTGAAGGTGAAGGTGGAGACAGTGAGGACGATCGATTTATGAGCAATGCAGCCGTACCGCAAAATGAAAACGTTGAGAGTGTTCTGGATCTAACTTCAAGTTCTGATTTAGATGTTTCTGAGGATGGAAATTGGCTGGAAGATGTTTTCGGTGTGGATGATGAATCTTTGCAGCCGGCAAGCTTAGATATGGGCGATACGGATTTGGATGCGCTGTTTGGTTCGATTGAGGAAGACTTGATTTCTGGGGATGATGATGGGCTCGATCGCTCTGCTGGGACGGTTACTTCCCAGGAGGCGGCGGATTTGGCAGATCTGTTTGGTTCGGTACCTACGGGTACTGAGTATGACGGGGAGGCTTCGGGGTTGGTTGGCGAAGAATTGCAGAGTTTGGATGAAGATGCAGAATTGCTGAGTGGGGATGGGGAAGCTTCCTCTATTAATGGGGCGATCGAGTTTTTCGACGCCGCAGAGGCCCAGGACGATCGGGATTTGGTCGATTTGGCAGAGGTTGATTTTGAGGCGATGTCGGATAATTTCCCTCAAAATGTTTCAAGTTTCGAGCCTGATGGGGATAGCACTTTTGATTTGTTGGAGGATATGTTTGGCGAACAGCTTTTGAGCCCGGCGGATGCTGGTTTGTCCGTCGCAGATGAGGATGCTGCTTTAGATTTACAGGAGTTGTCGGCCGGGCCAGCAGATAGTTTGTTGGATGCTACCGATGCAGATTTGTTTGCTCTACCTGAAACTTTCGTAGATGAAGAGTCTGGCGGTGGGGATGATTTGTTTGAGGCTCTGGAAAGGGATTTTGGGGGTACGGATTTTGAGCCACTGTCGCCAGATTATGTCTCGGCTATGTTTGATGGCGATGATGATTTGCTGGCGGCTTTGGAAACAGGGGCGACTCTGAATACTCAGGAGTTGGAGGGTTTTGATGATTTGTTGGATTCGATCGATGCAGGGCCTTTGGTTACTTCGGAACTGACATCTGGGTTGTGGGATGCTGAGGACGAATCGGATCTTGTGGATGCCTCGGATTTGGAAGAGGGCTCGCTGGCAGACTTTTTTGGAGGCAATGAATCCGACGACGGTGAGGATGATGAAGACAATTTTGATGATTTAGAAGCGCTGTTAATTGCAGGGGGCGCTACGGCTGCGGCTTCAGCATCTGGGGGGAAAAATTCGAGTCCGGTCAACACTGAGGTTTTCTCGGATCTTGAGGAATTGCTCAGCGAGAGTGCAACTATGCCAGAAATTCCCGATTCCTTGGCAAGTTCTGCAAGTGTTGCTGCGTCCAATTCCCATCAAGCCAGCGATGACGAGTTTGGCGATTTGGAAAAATTGCTGCAAGATTCCAAGGACGGGGGCGGCCGCCAAGGGGAAGGCAATATTGTGCCGTCGGCGATTAACAGACCCAGACGTACTGCTCGGGCTGGCGGGTTCGGCGACCACACGATGCGGGTGCCGGTGAAGCAACTGGACAACCTCAGCAATTTGATGGGGGAACTGGTGGTCAACCGCAACAGTTTGGAGCAGGATCAAGAACGGATGCGGCAGTTTTTGGACAATTTGCTGCACCAGGTGACGCTGTTGAGCGATGTGAGCCAGCGGACTCAGGATTTCTACGAGCGGAGTCTTTTGGAGATTGCTTTGCTAGCAAACCGTCAGGGACACCGAGCTTCTTCGTCGCCTTGGCGCTCGGAGGAGGTTACTAACCACCGGGAAGGTGCCTGGAAACCGGAGGAAATGGACAGGTTTACTCCTTTCCACAGTTTGGCTCAGGAGATTATTGAGCTGATCGTGCGGGTGCGGGAGTCGGCGGCGGATATTGAGTTTTTGGTGGATGAGGCGGATCAGGTGACTCGCCAATTGCGACAAGTCACGACTCAGTTGCAGGAAGGTTTGACTCGGGCCCGGATGAAGCCGTTTGCTGAGACGACGGACAGGTTGTTCCGGGCGGTGCGAGAAATTGCGATTAAGTGCGGTAAGCAAGCTCAGTTGCAGGTTGAGGGTAAGGATATTTTGATCGACAAGATGATTGTGGATCAGCTTTACGATCCGATGACTCATTTGGTGAACAATGCGATTACTCACGGGATTGAGCCGCCGGAGGTGCGTTTGGCGGCGGGGAAACCGGGGATGGGCAGGATTACGATTCGGGCTTTTCACCAAGGAAATCAAACGGTGATTTCGGTTTCTGATGATGGGGCGGGAATTGACCCGCAAAAGGTGAAGGCTAAGGCGATTAAGCAGGGTTTGTTGACGGCTGCTCAGGCTCAGAGGATGTCTCGCTCGGAGGTGTACGATTTGCTGTTTATGCCTGGTTTTAGCACTCAGGAACAGGCGACGGAGTATGCCGGCCGCGGGGTTGGGATGGATGTGGTGCGGACTTCTTTGCAGGAGATTCGAGGGGTTGTGGCGATCGATTCGACGATCGGCAAGGGGACTGTATTTACCATCCGTTTACCTCTGGTGTTGAGTATTTCTAAGGCTCTGACTTGCATTAGCGATCGAGCTCGGATTGCTTTCCCGATGGATGGGGTGGAGGACATGATCGATGTGCCTCGGGATCAGGTGACGACGGGGGCGGATGGTTTACCCTGCATTGAGTGGCGGGGTTCGATTTTGCCGTTCCGGCCGCTGCGGGATTTGCTGGCTTACAACCGCCATTTGGGCCGGGGCAGTGTTTACGGGTTTAATACTGACGATGACATGATTTCGGTGATCGTGCTGCGGTCGGGTGGCAATTTCTTGGCGGTGCAGGTGGATCAGGTTTCGACTGAACAGGAAATTGTGATCAAGCAGTTGGAGGGGCCGGTGCCGAAGCCGATCGGGATTGCGGGTGCTACGGTGCTCGGGGATGGTCGGATTGTGGCGATTGCGGACGTTCTAGAGTTGATCGATTTGGCTACCGGCAGGCTGCAGAAGGAAGCTGGCGGTACGCTTTGGGATGAGAGCGATCGCGCGGCTGCGGAGGCGGAGGTTGAGAAGACTGAGCCTACTGTGCTGATTGTGGATGATTCGATTACGGTGCGATCGCTCTTGTCGATTACTTTTGAGAAAGCCGGCTACCGGGTTGAGGAGGCTCGCGACGGTAAGGAGGCTTGGGAAAAGATGAAGTCTGGCCTGCCTTGCGATATCGTGTTTTGCGATATTGAGATGCCGCGCATGGACGGTTTGGAGCTGCTTTCTCGGATGCAGAAGGATGCGGTTTTGTGCGAATTGCCGATCGCGATGTTGACGAGTCGCGGTGCCGACAGACACCGCCAAATGGCTTACGGTTTGGGCGCGAAGGGCTATTTCACCAAGCCTTATTTGGAGGAACAGTTGCTTGATGCTGCTTCTCGGATGTTGAAGGGTGAGGTTGTTGGTGCTCCGGCTATGGCTTAGGCGGTTGATGTTTGAAAATATATGAGTCCTGTGGGGGCTAAACTCTCACAGGACTTTTGTGCGATCGGGTTAATTAAATGTCATACTTGTAGGGTAATATCGGATTTTTTTAACCACAGAGAGCGCAGAGGGCACAGAGAGAGAAGATAGAGATGAATAATTACGATACAATCGGAATTGTTTAAACAGTTAATAGTTAACATCACCTGATGCTGCAATTGAAATTGATATTGCGTCCAATAACAGGCGATTGAAAAAGTTACAAATCAAGCATAAAGTTTTGAACGCGATATCAAATCCGGTAGAATCGTCCTGTACTCTAATCTCTATTCTCTCCCTCTGTGTCCTCTGTGTTCTCTGCGGTTAAAACACCTGACGATGCAACGGTCAACGATATGACTGGTGGTTTAGATTAATTAGTAAGTGGATGGATTATGAAAAAACGATTATTTTTGAAAGCGGGTCTAGCAACAGCAAGCATGGCATGGTTATCGTCCTGTTTGCCTGGAAATTCTGATGTTATGGCGGCTTCTAAGGGGGTTTTTGAAATTACTAAAACTGAGGAAGAGTGGCGCAAAATTTTGACTCCGGCACAGTTTGAGGTGTTGCGAAAACACGGCACTGAACGCTCTCACACTAGCATTCTCGACAAGCAATACGGGAAGGGAATTTATGCCTGTGCTGGGTGTAATTTGCCAGTTTTTTCGTCGCAAACCAAATTTGATAGCGGTACTGGTTGGCCAAGTTTTTATGAACCGATCGAAGGGGCGATCGGCACATCGGTGGATAATTCGCTGTTTGGGACTAGAATTGAGGTGCATTGTCGTCGCTGCGGCGGGCATTTGGGTCACGTATTTGATGACGGCCCTGCACCTACTGGGAAACGCTACTGCATGAATGGTGTTGCTATGAAGTTTATTGCTGGCTGACGTTCTTTGACTTTGATCGAGAAACCGGGTTTCTGCGTAAATCTCGGTGAGGATGCTTAAATTCTCGTAGAAACCCGGTTTCTTGGATGTGCGCGGGGACTCTGTGCGCGGGGGTTCAGAAACCGGGTTTCTGCGTAAATGTCGGTGAGGATGCTTAAATTCTCGTAGAAACCCGGTTTCTTGGATGTGCGCGGGGGCTCAGAAACCGGGTTTCTGCGTAAATCTCGGTGAGGATGCTTAAATTCTCGTAGAAACCCGGTTTCTTGGATGTGCGCGGGGACTCTGTGCGCGGGGGTTCAGAAACCGGGTTTCTGCGTAAATGTCGGTGAGGATGCTTAAATTCTCGTAGAAACCCGGTTTCTTGGATGTGCGCGGGGGCTCAGAAACCGGGTTTCTGCGTAAATCTCGGTGAGGATGCTTAAATTCTCGTAGAAACCCGGTTTCTTGCACCGCGGGGTGTGGAATCCGACAATCATCCATCCGCAAAACCGCTGGTGCAGGCGGATTCGCGCGGATGGTATAGTGATTTTTGGGACGTGAGGGCGATCGAGGTTATGAATGAACGCTGAAGAACTTTTAGAAAAATACGCAGCAGGACAGCGCAACTTTCGGGGAGCAGACTTAAGTGGGGTAGACCTTCAAGGTGCAGACTTGAGCGGGATAGATTTACAGGATGCCAATTTGTCCAGAGCAGAATTGAGTGAAGCAATCCTGACTAAGGCAAGCCTTCACAGGACAAACCTCAGCAGGGCATCTTTAAAAGGTGCTAATTTGAGTAAGATAATCTATGGTTCACAAAATCTATCTTGGGCAGACCTTAGCGGTGCTGACTTAAGTGGAGCAAGCTTGAGTAGTGCCAACTTGACGAATGCCAATCTAGATCAAGCAAACTTGAGGGGAGCAAATCTAGCCTCGGCCAACCTAACTTTAGCTTCTTTGATAGAGACAAACCTGAGTCTAGCCAATCTGACTGATGCAAATTTGACTGGGGCAAACTTGACTAAGGCAGACTTAGGTCGCGCAGAGTTAGGTGGCGCAAAAATTATACAAACTAATTTTCAAGGAGCTAATTTACGAGAAGTAAATATGCCTAAATTTGGTCTATCTAGCGAGAATCTAGCTGATGCAAATTTGAGCCGATGCGACTTACAAAACGCATATCTCACCAAAGCTAATCTGCAAAGAGCAAACCTAGAGCAAGCCAATCTGCAAGGGGCACATTTGAGCAATGCAAATCTAGCTGATGCAAATTTGAGTCGATGCGACTTGCAAAAGGCATATTTCGACACCGCCAATCTGCAAAGAGCAAACCTAGAGCAAGCCAATCTGCATGAGGCAAATTTGAGCAATGCAAATTTGGAGGGAGCAAATTTGAAGAAGGCTAACTTGATGAATGCAAACAGCTATGGTTGGAATATCAAAAATGCCGACTTCACTGGTGCAATAATGCCCGATGGAGAACTCTACCAGCCAGAAACCTCTGATGGAGAAATCTACCAGCCAGAAACCTCTCAACAAGAATCCCAAACAATAACATCTATGACACGCAAAATTATTCGTACTGACAAAGCACCGGCACCCGTGGGCCCTTACAATCAAGCGATCGCCGCTACGGGCACTATGCTGTTTGTAGCAGGTCAAATTGCGATCGACATTAGACTAAACGATATTGTCTACACCGACGACGTGGCAAAACAAACCGAACAAGTGATGGCAAATCTCGAAGCCATTCTCACAGAAGCCGGCGCTACTTGGTTGGATGTGGTAAAAACTACGGTTTTCCTCAAAGATATGAATGATTTTGCCGCTGTGAATGCGGTTTATGCCAAGTATTTTGATGCGGAAACTGCACCGGCGCGCGCTTGTGTGGAGGTGGCGCGTTTGCCGAAGGATGTGTTAGTTGAGATTGACTGTATTGCGGTTATTTGATTTAAGATCAATTCCGGTGGCACTGGAATCACAGGCAATCTCGGACACGGCAATGCCGTTTCCCTACCCCAAAACGATCGATCTTCCTCGATGAAAGACGTAACCATCCGCCGATTAATTGTAGGGAATCGGCACTGCCGTGTCCTGACTGTGGGTAATATCTTTATATTTTCTTCAGTCCGCGCAGGCGGACTTCGTTTGTGTAGTTGCGGTTTCAACCGCCGAATGATAAAAGAAATCACTTTATATTTGATTGAGTCCGCTAGGAGTGAACTTAATTTATGTAGTTGCGGTTTCAACCGCCGAGGGTAAAGTGCGCGAATGTATTAACTTCTACAGCCGTTAGCGCAGCCCGCCCCTACGGGGGCTACGCCAACGAAGAGGATCGCACAAACTCGATCTGGATCTGTCGCGCACTCTACTCCCAAATCAATCTGAAACAATCAGATTTAATCTCAATTACCAGTTAGGAATTAGCAATTACCAATTAGCAATTAGCAATTAGCAATTAGCAATTACCAATTACCAATTACCAACTGTCAACCGTCAACTGTCAACCGTCAACTACTTATTCAACGCTTCGCGGGCGGCTGCCGCTTCGTCGGGATGAATGTTCAAACGGGTCAAGTTAATCCGACCTTTATTGTCAATTTCTCGCACTTTGACAATCACTTCATCGTTCACTGCTAACTCGTCTTCCACTTTCCCGACGCGGTAGTCCGCTAACTGGGAAATGTGAATCATTCCTTCTTTTCCTGGCAGAATTTCGACGAAAGCGCCGATCGGAATAATTCGAGTTACGCGGCCGACATACACGTCTCCAGCATTCAACTTCCGCGTCATGCCTTGGACAATATTGTAAGCCCGCTGAGCTTTCTCGCTATCGTTACCGGCAATTGTCACGGTTCCGTCGTCTTCGATGTCAATCTTGACACCGGTTTCTTCGGTGATGGCTTTGATTGTTTTGCCACCAGGCCCAATTACCAAACCGATAAATTCTGGATCGATTTTCAGGGTTAGCAAGCGCGGCGCAAACGGCGACATTTCCTTGCGGGGAGTGTCGATGGTTGCTAGCATTCTTTCTAAAATGTGCAGTCTGGCCGGTTTGGCTTGGCGGATAGCATTGGCTATGACATCTAAGGGTAAACCTTTGATTTTCATGTCCATTTGCAAAGCAGTAATTCCGGTGTCGGTACCGGCTACTTTGAAGTCCATGTCGCCTAGGAAGTCTTCAATTGCTTGAATGTCTGTCAAAATTCGGACTTCATCGCCTTCTTTGATTAATCCCATTGCCGCGCCGCTGACGGGTTGGGAAAGGGGAACGCCTGCATCCATTAATGCTAGTGTCGATCCGCACACTGAACCCATTGATGTTGAACCGTCGGAAGAAAGGATTTCGGAGACTACGCGAATTACGTAGGGGAAATCTTCTTTTGATGGCAAAACTGGGACTAGGGCGCGTTCTGCGAGGGCTCCGTGACCGATTTCTCGGCGTCCGGGCGATCGCATCGGTTTAGTTTCTCCGACGGAAAACGGCGGGAAATTGTAGTGATGCAAGTAGCGTTTGTCTTGCTGCGGGTGCAAGTCGTCTCCTAAGTCTTGGGCGTCGCCGGGGGTTCCCAGGGTTGCTGTGGACAAGACTTGGGTTAACCCGCGATTGAACAGCGCACAGCCGTGTACTCGCGACGGCAGCACGCCTACGCGACAAGAAACGGAACGCACCTCGTCTAGCTTGCGGCCGTCTACACGAACGCCATCTTCGATGATTTGCTTCCGCATCATTTTTTTGGTAACGTCTTTGAAAACGTTGCCAATTGTCTTGCTGTTGGTGCCGGCGGCTACTTTGATCGGATCGTCTTCGGCGAGTTCGGCGATCGCAGCTTCGACTTCATTGGCTTTCACTTCGTCTAAAGCCGCATTCCGTACTGTTTTGTCTTTTTCAAATCTTGACAAAATGATGCGGATTGGTTCTTGGGCGCGTTCGCGAATAAAGTTTTCCAAGGCCATATCTGGCGATGGTCTTTCCTCTACCACCAAATCGATGCCCAATTCTGCCATAATTTCGCGCTGGGCTTGAATCAAGTCGCAGGCTGCTTCGTAGCCGAAGTCGATCGCCTCGATGATATCTTGTTCCGGCAATTGGTTGGCGCTGGCTTCCACCATGATTACTCCGTCTGGAGAACCGGCTACCACGAGATCCAACTCGCCTTCTTTGATTTCGCTGTAGGTTGGGTTGATGATGAAATCGTCCCCTACCAAGCCGACTCGCACTGCAGCCATCGGCCCGTAAAACGGCATTTTCGCCAGCAGGATCGCTACTGAAGCCCCCGTTACCGCCAAAACGTCCGGCGGTACTTGTTCGTCCATCGACAGGGTTGTGGCTACGACTTGGATGTCATCTCGCAGCCAGCTTGGGAATAGCGGGCGCAGCGGGCGATCGATCAAACGCCCAGTCAAAGTCACTTTTTCTGGGGGACGCCCTTCCCGGCGCAAAAATCCACCGGGAATTTTACCGCCTGCGTACAGTCTCTCTTCGTAATCCACCAACAGGGGCAGGAAATCAATTCCTTCTCTCCCCTGCGATCGAGTGGCCGTCACTAAAACGGCCGTGTCACCCGACTGAATCAAAACCGCACCGCCTGCTTGAGGCGCTAGTAAACCAATCTTCAGTCTAATATCCCTTCCATCGAAGGATATTGACTTGTCTATCTCTACCATGTAGGACTGCTTCCTTATCTACCACATTCTTTCTCTGTCGGGATCGTAACACTACCACAGGATGTTTGAGAGTCCAATGCCAAAAGAGAGAGATTATTTGGTATTCTGGGTCGATCGGCGGCACGGCTCTTGTAAGCATTTATACTCTGCGATGCTGTTTGGGATTGTGGAATCGACGATCGGGTCGATCGCCCGCCAAACGTCTGAAATAGGTGGTAGGATCTTGATTCCGACGCAAGAGCGTTGGGAACTGGAAATGGAAATTGGGCTTTGATAGCATTGGGTATGGGAACTCACATCTTGCACCATTGTCAAGAACAGGCCGGACAGCCTGTTCCCAAACGCTACAAATACGACTTCGGCCGAATGAATTTCGATGTCTAAAACAAACAGAATAACTGTAGCAATATTTTATAAATTTGGTATAACTAATAACTAATAGTGCTGTTCCAGTATATAAATTATCTGTGAAAAAACAATCAAAGTTTTGTGGGGTGGGCATCCTGCCCGCTCTAAACCTACAATTTAAATGTCCGACAACTTAAAAAATAACTAATATTAAAAATGGCAATTTTACACGGTAGTTGGATCGTCGATTCACAAAAAGATGGCTTATTTATTTGGGGAGAAACTTGGCGCAAAGTTGTGGCGATCGATGCCATTGAATCAGAAATAAGTCTGCCGCATCCCTTGGCAATGACGGAAGCGGAATTGAAGATTTTCGTAAAGTCCTTGCAGCAGTCGGGTAAACTGAACTGGCAATTACCCGAAACGGCAGAAATTTTGGAGAAAACTCAGAAAACTAAACGATCGCCCAAAACTCAAAGCTCAGCAGAAATTCCCGCCCAAAACTCCTCAATTCAAAGGGAAATTTGGGCGATCGCACTTCCCACCAAAATCTCGGAATCCAACGCAACTATTATGCCGCAGCACTCAGCCGCAGCATTAGAGGAACCCGCCCCAACCGAGGAAATTTACCTTTATCCCTGGCAAGTTGAGGGTTATTTTCTAAACCCTCAAGCAGCTTTTGTTTTCTTGCAATCACTACCGCTAAACAGCACGGAACCAGACTATTTTGTCGGCTCTGATTTGCGTTTTTGGTCTCATATTTCTAGGTGGGGTTTGGATTTGTTGGCGAGGTGCAAATTCTTGCCGGCATTGGAGAGGCAATCTGATGGTTCGGCTATTGCTAAATGGCAACCTTTGTTAGACAGTTCGACAGATATTCTCCGTCTCGCTACTTTTTCTAAGCAAATGCCTACAGCTTGTAGAATGTATCAATCGAAGGAAGAAGGTTCGGCAGCGAGCAATGTGCGGGATGTAACGGATGTAATAAAAGAAGGTTCGCCAGAAAGTAAGGTACGGGATGTTGCGGTGGATTTGCCAGTGGGGGCGCAGGAGTTGGTTTTGGGGTTTTTGAGTAGTGTGGTAGATGGTGAAGTGCGATCTGCTGCTGGCTCAACTTTAGACATCAAAACACTTTCTCCAACCCGCGAATGGCTGCAAGCTTTGCAACAAGAATCTGGAGTCGTGCAAGCAGAATCAGCCGCTTTAGAAAAGTTGGGAAACAAGCTTAGTGCTTGGACTTCGCCGCTGCAAAACCAACTGTCTGAACAAAGTCAGTTTCGCACTTGTTTTCAACTTATTCCGCCGTCTCCGGGTAAAGTTAATTGGAGTTTGAATTATTGTTTGCAAGCAGTAGATGAAACGGATTTTTTGGTGGATGCTACAACTGTTTGGAACAATTCTGTTGAACGTTTGGCCTATGCGGGGCGGACAATTGAATTGCCACAAGAAACTTTGCTGGGAGGGTTGGGTTTAGCATCGAAACTTTATCCGTTAATTGAACCGAGTTTGCAAGCACAGCGGCCTCAATCTTGTCAATTAAATCCCCTGCAAGCTTACGAGTTTATTAAGTCTGTGGCTTGGCGGTTTGCTGATAGCGGGTTGGGCGTTGTTTTGCCGCCTAGTTTGACAAAGGCTGATGGTTGGGCGAGTCGTTTGGGTTTG